>JAGVLX010000071.1 GCA_020054065.1 Parachlamydiales bacterium
AGCCTAGGCTCTCTGAGCCTAGGTGGTAATAAAAAATACAAATGCACGCTGTAGGCGTGCTGTATGAACTACATACGGCACGCGTACAGCGTGCATGCGTGTGTTTTATTCGTACCTAGGCTCGGAGAGCCTAGGCTTTTATACGCAAAGCCTTCGGCCTTAGTAGATTAGGCATCAAAAAAGCAAGTTAGGTTGATGCGTATGCCTGGTTATCCTGGTCATCTTTGTTATTTCCTATCTTAGCTGGTAATCTGTTGAAAAATTATCTCTGTGATCCCTGTGCCTCTATTGCTTCTGCTTGAAGCTGATAAGCGATCTTGTTAAACTTTGACGCCATGCATGTCGAGTTTGATCCACGACTATACTCACTTTCTAGCAATCCGGAACTGTTCTCCAAACGTTCCGGATTTTTAATTGGAGTCCTTCGAAAAGGATCCCACTCCTACACCATCACCTGCACGGCCTTTCATCCCAACGCGGAGCTAGACACCCGCCTCGAGCACATTGTGGCAATTTTACAACGCAGCGATCCGGCCTGCTTATCCGCCGCAAATCCACTGAACGATTACCGCATCAGCCTCAAACAAGCGGAACTCGCCTTGCGCCTCTCCCAGATGGCTGCCAAATCCAATGCTTCCCGGGAAACCCTGCGCACCTCTTGGTGGGGAAAGTTGCTCCTAAAACTGCCGCTGATTAAAACCTTCTTTAGCCATTGGCATACCCATCTTGCCACCTCCCCTCATCTTGCCGGTCATTGTTTAGTATCTGCCATCGACCGGCGGCTGCAAGAGCTATCTCCGTATGATCCGGATTTGCCTGCCCGCATTCAACGGGTTCTGGAACATTATCTTGCCTATGTTCAAGGCAAACCACTTTTGACCGCCAACGATCCCCGTTTTATCCAACTCGAACGACTGCGCCAAACTTTATCTTATCTCTATGAACACCAAGCTCTTGAAAAAGATATGCGCGCGTCCACCCGGGCCCAGCTGGAACAAAACCGTCACCAACTCGAGCGCCAAATCCGGCAGGCGGAGCGCACCCATTTTCAACTCTATAAAACGGTCGGCCATCCAATCTGGGCCACTCTTCAGAAACGGTTAATGGAGAGCCATAGCCGCTTGCTGCAACCCATGGTTCCCCAATTGACGGCAGCCGCAGCCATCCAAAAATTTCCTCTCGAGTATACCCAACCTGCCTGTGAAGCATTCTTGCATTACACGGATGAAGATGATTATTACCGGTGCGAGGAAAAACTTCAGGCGCGTCTTAAGACGTTAGAGCTGCCTGAGAACGAGTTTAACACTCTGCCACCAGCCTCCAAAGAGTTGCTGGAGGCAGCCCGGACCAAACTGAGAACAGCGCGCGGCTATTTGATCGCGCAGCACCTCTTGCGCTGTAAACAAGATCAACGTTCCTTTAAACAAATTGTGGAATCGGAGTACGAAAACGCTTTCGTCGTGAATGCCTCAGCCATGCTAGATCTGTTATCTATCTGCTACCATCCGGATGCAAAAGAAGCTGAAGCCTTCTTGTCAGAAGCCTTTAAAAAATACCTTCTCGGTGTGATCAGCATGCCGCTTAGAGTGGTACAATCGGCGCGTCAGCCTGACGCAGCACACCGTTACTATCCGTACGCGCATTTTCACAACTTCCACATGACGTACACGCATGCGGCATCCTGTTTTACACCCCTTCTGGCTCTATTAAATAAAACTCCCGGCAGCGAAGAGCTGGCGAAGCAAGTGCATCAGTCACGCGGCATTGCAGAGCAGATTTATTTGGCGCAGGCGCGCCGTGAAGTAAGTTCTTACGCCCTCGCAATCGACTGCCAGCTTCCTGATGCCCCCTGGAAGCGCCTTCCGGTAGAAGCGCAGCAAGAGGAGTGTAGAAAGTTGGCCGAAAAGTTAAAAACGGGCCGTAGCAAGCTTCAAGGACATCTCTCTCCTTATACGGAACAACTTCAACACGCCCACGATCAAGCGCTGGATCATCTGAGAGCAGGCTATGCACAGGCTGAATGCATGCTGATCGCGCGCACTCCGGCGCCATTAGATCGTTCTCATCAAGCTGTCTTACTTCACCTGCTGCGCATTAACACGCCATTTCTTATTGGAAGCCGGATGCAAGAGCTTAAAGAGTGGGCCTTCCCCGTTCCGCAATTTGCCGCCATGAAAAAAACCATTGAAAATGCGTACCAAAATGATGAGCGGTGGCGAAGGCTCCAGAAATGGGCTGAAGCACCTCGGAAATGGAAAAAGCACATCGATGCTTTGCCCGTCGAACAAGCCTTGGCCGCCTACAAACAGGTGTTGGAGGAGGTCCAAAGCGAACAAAATTTTGCAGCGTTGCAAATTGAGGTACGTGCGATTTTTCTCGCTTACATGCAGGATAAGTTAGCGCAAAATCGTGCTGCGGACCACGTGATTAGAGAATTTAGCTTAACGCCCCCCGTTCTATCTTCTTCGTTGCACGCTCAAACCCAGCAGATGGAATTCTTGATCGAAGGAGCATTAAGATCGATTCATTTAAACGCCCAACAAGCAGCCTATCCAGCTGAAGTGCTGCAGCACGTCGATGCCGCTCGGCAAAAGCTAGAGCAAACCCGTTTAGAATGGGTCGCCGACCGGATCCTATTGGTGGAGGCGAACCCGACTCATTTTGCAGATGACTCTCAACGGATCTGTGCGGCGCTAGATATTGCCGACTTAGCGGTTCACAAACGTGCATGGCAAACACTCATCCAGCAGTTGCACCCGGATAAGCATCCTGATCTTCCCGGACCGCTTAAGAACAAACTCGATGCCGCTACCCGCTACCTTTTAAAACACTGTCGTATTTAAGAATAAATTTGGAGTGCGGTAACTTGCTACGGCACTCCAAAAGTTTTCCTTTCAAAAAATCATTATCAATTTACAAACAATTTATATCAACTTTTTATTACTTTTAATAACACATGTTACTATTTCAACATAAACATGATTAATATTAATAATAAAGAGTAATAAAATGGTTAACAAAGTATCCCTTTCAATAGATCCCTCCTTGTTCAATGAACCTTTTACCCCCGAATCTCTGAGCAATAGAAAAGGACACCGGGTCGGATTCTATCGAGCCACGCGCGGCAAATATGTCCTCACCACCGAAGCCGCAGCGGGTAAACGTAAACTCTGTACCAACCTAGATAAGCTCGCACGCCTGATGCAACAATCGAATTTTGAGCTCGATTTCTCTCAATTTACCCCCGAACAAGCTCGGAAATTCTGCACTTTTGCTGTGCGGATGCAACAGGCTGTTTCCGTTCATAACCTCCATTTAGATGTAAAAAAACGCCGCTTTTACAACCGCATTCTTCTATGGTTACCCATCATTCGTTATCTGTTCCGCTACTTACTTGCCCATGCTCCCCAAGTCGATAAAGTGTACCAAGAGGCCTTCTATAACGCTGTTAAATCCCATCGCTTCCATATCGACATGCTTAGTTCTAACGATCTGAAAGAGCTTGAACGGGTAGCATGTCGCTTCTTTAATCAACAAAAAATTGCCGAATCTAAAAAGGCCGAAATTGAAAACGAACTCGATTTCATGAAACACATTCTAACCCAAATACCTACGCCAGCTGATTTTACACCGCACATTGTCACGACCGCGGCAACCACTCAAACCGCACAGTCGCGTCTGACCTCCTCGGCGTTGCCTGCCTTTAAAATTCCCCCACCGCCTGCCGTCTTGATCGATAGATCCCGTTTAAAAAACGAAGCTCGCGATGTAGATGTGGCCGCTTTAAGAACTTATATTCAAAAGTTTATAAATGAACTCGGCTTGGAGATTGGCGCGCTTTACACCGATCAAGCATTTCGCTTGCTTAGCGATCGGGAACAAAGAGAAATCCAAGTGAAAGTCAATGAACTCGTGAATAATCTTGAATCGTTGCACAAAACATTAGAAAGAAAAACTGACGTTGAAGCACTGAATGGTTTCCGCAACAAATTCAATGCGTTACGCATGCAAAAGATCATTTATTTTAAAGAATTTGAAGAGATGATTCAGGACAATTTTGAAGAAATTGACTCACCTGAGAATCTGGAAATCAACCCATTTTGTCCGAACAGTGCGGAATTCGCTGACAACGTTCTCCCGGGTTAATTGAAACAGCTGCTGCAAATGGCGCAAATACGCCTCCAACCTCTGACGCGGACCCTGAGCAATCAGCTCAACGGTTCCGTCGGGCAGGTTTTTGACCGTTCCGGTTAATCGATACGCGTCTGCGGCTTCACGCGCCGTGATGCGGAAACCTACACCCTGCACACGTCCGCGAAAGATCGCATGCAGTTCAACAGCTGGCTGATTGTTCGATTCCATCCTCTTCCTGATCTCCTTCATCCAGTTCAATCGAGAAATTCCGGATCAACGCTTCCGCATCTTCCAACGATTCCACCCGGCTGATTTTTTCGCGGAATGAACGAGTGCCCTGCGAGCGTTTCAGATACCAACAACCTACTCTCCGTGTATCCACAACCGCTTTTCGCGTATTCGCATAGGTGCTGATCTTCAAAAAATGTTCCAGCAACGCCTGCCGCGCATCTTCCGATGTGCGCACGATAGGCTCCAATCCTTCCAAGTGCCGGATGATATCCTCAACCACCCACGGATGGCCCATTGTTCCACGGGAAACAAGCACCGCGTCGCAACCCGTCTGGGTAAAAATCCGCTGCGCACTCGGTCCATCCAAAACATCCCCATTTCCAATCACCTTAATCGTTTTGGCGACTTCCTTGCACGCCTTCACATACTCCCAGTTCGCCGGTCCGCGATACGCTTGCTCCCGCGTACGCGCATGGATGCAAATCGCAACCGCTCCCGCTTCCTCTGCAATCCGCGTAATTTCGGGCGCGACAATGCTCTTCTCGTCCCATCCAGCACGGATTTTGACCGTCACCGGGATTTTTACCGCCGCTACCATATTGGCAATGATTTCACCGATGAGCTTCGGGTTGCGCAACAATCCCGATCCGCCTCCGTCTTTGGTTACCTTATCCACCGGACAACCGCAGTTTAAGTCGACCACATCAAAGCCCAGCTCTTCGATGATTTTGGCTGCTTTCCCTGCAATAGCTGGCTTGGCCCCCACAATTTGTCCGCCGATGGGGTGCATCTCCTTATTATAATCGAGCATCTGGAACGTGCCCTGATCGTAGCGAATCAAGGCATCCATTTTGACCATCTCGCAATACATCAGCCCAGGCCGATATAAAGCCGACATTTGCCGAAAGGGGAAATCGGAACATCCCGCTAACGGAGCATAAAAAATATTGCTTGGCAGGGCAGCCTTGCCGAGCTGAAACGGACGCTTTAAAAAATTCATTAGAATAA
>JAGVLX010000144.1 GCA_020054065.1 Parachlamydiales bacterium
TGCGTCTCTCCGACTCTCCGTCTCTGCGTTGAATTTACTGCAAAATATTATAATTCCAACTCATTGTTATTTCCCAGTAGGGCTCCGTCGTGCTTCTTGATGAAATTTAACGAATTCGCAGCTTTAGCACACCACCCGTTTGTCAGCGACCGCCTTGCGATAGGTCGATCCAAGATACAACGCTGTCAAAAACCAGATTCCTAACAGGGGGAATCCTAGCATTCCGCTTAAGAGCAAGTAATAAGCCCGGCCGCTAGCTGCACCAAAGGCAGATTGCAGTGGAGCCAACAGCATGTTGAAGATCGATCCGGCCTCTTTTGACGCACGCGATCCGAACGTTTCAATCCAGGCTTGTGCTTTAAATTTTACATCAGGTGTGGTGGGAATATATAACTGCTTTAAGGCAGGCCCATTTAAGGCGTAGTTTATCGCTTTCGATCCCACCATCAATCCAAACAGGAAAGTCAAGCTGTCCAACGTTAAAAATCCGGCCAAGGCCAAGCCAACAATCACCGGCATTGCCGCCAAAGCAACACCGACACCTAGATAGCGGGTTACATTGCTAATCCCCAATAATAGACAGGCCAGCGATACGATATTTACACTCGACCCATAGATGCTTAGATAATTCGATAAGGCTACCCCTTTATACATCTCGCCGGCAGCCACCTTAAAATTAAAGTCGAAAATCGTCACCACCACCTCGTAAATGAAGTTAGCAGCAAAAATTCCGAGCAGGTATTTATGCTTGATCATCAGCTTGAACCCTTCTAGAAACCCAGGTTCTTGTTCATGCATAACGGTTTCTTCATTTTTTCCATGGAAGGAAGCCAGGAGCGATGGGGGAGTCGCACGTAAAAAGTAGGAAACCATGGGAATGATGCTTAAAATGAGCAAGCTTAAACAAAACATAGAGATGGCATCGGTGGAAAATCCGAGGCGATGAGGGAGTCCTCCTACGGAGTAGGGAGAGATAATCCCACCCATCTGTCCAATTGCAACGATCAAAGGAAAACCTCGTTTAGCCGATCCTGGTTCGGTGGTGTCGGCGGCAAAGGCCCAGAATAGTGCGACCACCAGCGATCCAAAGCTTTCCACAAAGACATACCAAAGATAGCCCAGGGCTTTTGTGGCTAACAAAGGGACAAAAGTACGGGCTTGAATGATCTCGGCTGGCGCTTGGGCAAACAGCATGATGACGCCGAACAGAAAGACGGCGATGCCGTAGAAAGCGGGCAGAATCACAAGCATTTTTTCCCGCGATGTTTTTTCTAAAAGTTTCGTGTAGAACATGACGAGTGGCAGCAAGCAAAGAACCGATACGGTTTTGGCGTAGGGGAGCTGCAGCTTGTCAACCAGCTGAATAAACACCGCATCTTTTAAAGGACGCAGCGTCCAGTAGACACCGATGATTAAGGCAAAGATCATCCCCATGTGCAGAAATTTTTTGAACTCTTCGGTCTCGAAATCGCCAAAATTAAAACGGCAAATCCACTTGAAAAACTTTAATAGATCCATGAAATCCCTCATTTAAACAAAAAATCTAGTCTAAGGGATTGTTTTAAATTTGTATTGTCGATATAAATGAAATGATATATCGAAAAAATGGATATCAAAAATGAAGAAGAAATCAAAACGAGAGGCACAACGCCTCGTGAGTTACTCCTTAAGCCATCTGCGCGTCGCTGATTTAGACCTATTCATCACAGCAGCGCACTTAAAAAATCTAGGACAGGCGGCAGCGTTACATCACTTAAGCCAAAGTGCCTCCAGCGCTGCCATTCAACGGGTAGAAGCCGCATTTGGACAGCCACTATGCACACATGAAAAACGACAATTCCGATTGACGCTAGAAGGGGAGCAGCTATTGCCGCGGGCAGAGGCTTGGCTAAAACAGCTGCACGAATCAGTCGCAACGCAAGATCCGCTGCCGATCCGGATCGCTACCACCCATGCAATCGCGCGCGTGGCGATTCCCTCCATCTTGATGTTAGAAAAAGTAGACCTTAAACTTGTCCGCCCTGATGTAGCGTATGGAGCGATTTTGCGCGGCGAAGCAGATATCGCGTTGGTATTGGATAATGCTCCATGGGAAGGCGTAATCGCTGCTGAGATTGGCAAGGGCTCTTTTCAGCTTTACTCCTCAAAACGCGGTGTGCCGATGGGACCGGTGCTGTTACCTGAGAATCAGATTGAAGTATTGACCTTGCAGCAGCGTTGGCAGCAGCTATATACTCAGCCGCTGGCGATCAAAGCGCGCCTGCCCAGCTGGTCGCTGATTGCCGATATTTGTTCAGGCTCTTCTGAGGTGGGATTTTTGCCCGATTTTTTAGGACGGCAAGCTACATTGAAACCGGTTGCCTGGCAGCCGACCCCCTCGAAGTATCGGGTGTTGGCGCTGTACCGCAATACTGGGACTGCTTTTCAAAAACGAATCGAAGCCTTCCTGAACCATTGGAAAAAAGTATTCGGATAATATTTAACCACAGAGGCACAGAGAACACAGAGATAGAATAACAATGATGACCAGGATAACCAAGATAGATCAAAGGATAAGATCAGTTATGATTAAATGATTAATTAATTCAAATGGTGCGAACTCTTATTTTATCTTTTCCTATATCCTGGATATCCTGGTCATCCCTGTTATTTATCTCTGAGCTTCTGTGGTTAATATTTAAACGCCGAAGGTCATGACGCCGCCGAGATAGCCTGTGACATTCATGGCCAGAAATAAAGCAATCAGCAGCGTGTAATAAATTGCGGTGTTTGCACGTTTTTCACGAACGGCAGCAACCGTGATGGCTAACGCGGCTGTTACAATCCCTAGCCACATGTGCCACTCTAAAAGGGTTGCCATGGACCCCGTATAAGGCATCGTCAAGCTCATGATGTAACCGGTTGCAAGGGTGGGAAGGGAAAAAACTGCTGCCGAAATGAGCATAAACCGCGCTGCATTTTCATAAAACACACCTTTTGTAAACGCTAAACAAATCTCGGCAATCACCGTCATAAAAATCAACGCGATGGGAAAATGCAGAAAGACAAAATGCAGTTTGCCGATCTCCTTCTGCCATTTCGTCCATGAGAAGTGATTAAAAGGAGTGAATAGCTCGCTTTTTACCACCGGCTGATCATGATGTTGATGACCTTCGTGGCCATGCAATCCGCCGAAAAGCAATAAAAAGCTGAAAATCAATAATTTAATCATAATTTCACTCCGCCATTATGAGCTCTTATCATAGATATGACATATCTTATTTCCTTTTTTCTCGCGATATTGTAATAACCTTAATTTCGTATGGAGCGGATATGAATCTGAAATGTTGGATCTCAGCCGGTTTGGCCGTGTGGGTGTCTCTTTTCACAACGGCAGAAGCCCATGAAGTCGAGTGTGATTATGCAACAGAACTCGCTCCCGATCAGCATACCGACTCCTATTACTACCCTCACGATGAGGATGGAACCTTGTGTCATGAGGCTTATTGGGTTCCTCCACCTTATTACTGTGAAGGGTATTGGTATCCTCCGGTTTACTATCGTCCGAACTACTGGTACCGCCCCTATAATTATGTCTACTATTGGAATCCTTATTGGGGTGATATGTTCTATCATGACTTTGTCCCCCTAAATTACTACTACTGGGATCCGTATTGGTATCGCGGCGGCCCTTTTTACTTAAGGTATAAACCGCGGCCGATCCGTGCGCCGTTTTATTAAAAATACTCCTTAAGCAGCAAGCATTTACGAATCGTTTGCAATTTTTCATCCATTCAGCGCACGATGGACTTAATGCCTGCTGTTTGTGAAAGGAGACATATGGGAGAAAAAAGAAATCATCAACTAGGGGCTTTGTTTGGTTTTATCTTCTTGGTGTTACTGGTCGAGATCATGGGGAAGTGGCTGACCGATTTATCTGTGCATGATTGGTACCCAACTTTAAACAGGCCGGAATGGCGGCCGCCCAATTGGATTTTTGGTCCGGTCTGGACAGCCCTGTATTTAATGATGGCTATTGCGGCTTGGCTAGTGTATCGCAGCACTCCTTCTTCTGAACGCACACTTGCCCTTGGTTTTTTCTTTGTTCAGTTATTCTTCAATCTGATTTGGTCAGGGCTATTTTTTGGATTAAGAAGTCCTTTGTTAGGTTTGATAGACATCTCTTTTTTGTGGATGTTTGTATTCTGTACTGTATTTTTGTTTTGCCGTGTGAACGGGATTGCCGGCCTCTTATTAGTACCCTATCTCATATGGGTATCGTATGCAGCAATCCTCAACGCCGTTATTGTTCAGCTGAATCAATAATTACGGAGGTCGGTCATGGATGGTCCGGGTAGATCATTATTTAGCTCATTTTTTGGCGGCACATCAAGTGCTGCGCCAGCAGCTTCTTCTCCGCAACCCATTCCCGGAGCGTCGAATCCACAGCCGGCGCTTCAATCAAGTTCATTGCCCTCCTATTCGACCGGCAGGTATATAGAACCGACCGATTTTAAAGAGCTTTTTGAAAATGAACGGCTGGATAATAGCCGCATCTGTTTTCAGCTGGACCAAATGCGCCGGCGGTTGAATCTCATTTTGGATGAGCAAGCAAAAGCAGATCAAGACATTGAACATTTTTTATCCGAACTGCGTGAAAAATTGAAGAGCTGGAATCATGAATTTGGCATCGAAATGAGTCTTGACCAGGAACTGCGTTCTTCCACAATCATCGCCTCGCTTGAATCAAAAAATATTCATCACGATCTTTTGGGGTTGTTTGAGCAAATCGGCAGGGTTTTTAAACAAAAGATGGAGGAGATTGCGGCACTTAATAGACGCTGTGAGGCGTTATCCCAAGCCCTCTTAGATAAGGAAGAAGCAGGTAAAGGAAATTCCAATGCGGCAAGCTTGTTAGCATCGTTGAGGGATCAGCTTGAAGAAGCATCCAGAAAGCAGCAGGAATGGGAGCCTCAGAGAACCGCGCTTGAAGCGGCTCAAAGCGAACTCAAAGAACGTCTTCAAGCCTTGCAAAAGAAATATGAGGGCGCACAACGAGAGATGGAAGCATTACAAGAGGCGAATGCAGCGTTATCTGCCGATTTGGAAAAAGCCTTAAAACGCACACCTGAGTCTAAGAAAATACAAGATGTAACGGAAGAGTCGGAACTTATCCAATCGTTGCACGAACAGATAGAAGGGTTGGAGAAAGTTTTGCATCAGGCTAGGCAAGAGTCTCAAGCTGCGAAAGCAGAAGCGAAACGATTAACCTTAGAGAATAACCAGTTACAGGATACGATCGGCGAGCAGCAGGTAATTCAGGAACGCAGTTTAAAGCAAATGCAAGAGTTAAGAATGCAATTCGGCGAACATATGCAAGGACAAGAATTTGTTCAAGCGCGGTTAGCAAGCAGTATCAGGGAAGTTGCCGAGCGTGAACGTGAAAATGCCTTCATGCTTGAGTTTATTAGGGGCCTCGGCCCTGAACTATTCGAAAAATTCAACCAAGCTCTCAGAGAAAAGAAGAGCGGATAACCCGATTTAGAATTTAAGACATAAGAGGCAATAAAACTTGGATATTGATATAAACCTAAAAATCAAGGAAATAGCAATTTGTTATTTAGGAGACGCAGAGACAGAGAGAATGCAGAGAAAATAAAATTCCTTTCTCTCCATATCTCTGCGTCTCTGCGTTGAATTTATTAAAAAAACATCTAAGTTTAATTCGTTGTTATAAATTAAAAAACTGACCATGCAGCCCTAGCGGGATTGCTAAAGGCACTTCGGCGCGGGCAATTTCCCTCCATTCTTTAGCGTCTAGCATTAACAGAAACGATTTTTTCTTTTTAGGCTCCAATACAATGGTGATCACAATCCCATCATCCTCTTCGACGGCATTGGGAGAAGCGATGAAGATCGGTTCGCCCGGATGGCACTCATCGGCTTTCCACTGTTTTGCTGTTTTGGTTTTCGTATCTACTTTGTAGAGGGAGTTGAAGTCCACATGGGGAGCTAACGTGTCTTCTCCAGCAAGGTACGCATAACGATAGGGGAGTCCATCCAAGGCAGGATGCACTCGGGGAAGTTCCGCCGTTTGTTCGAACAGGGTTTCATAACGGATCGTTCCGGCAGGCAGCTGCAAAGAAAACCGTTCGATCGCTGTACGAATGGGGAAATTAGGTTTATCGACAACGTTTTGATAGAAAAAATCGCTGGTAATCACTTCTGCATCGGGATACGCCACAATATCCAGATGAATGGTCTGCCCTTCTTCAAAGGCATTGATATGATGGAAGGCAAAAAAGGGTTTTGTTTTTGCGCGTTGGATGATTTTTCCGCTTTTACGGTCGATGACAATAAATTCGGTGCCCCGCTCGGGTTCCCATTTAAAATTTTTAATAAAGGGCTTCCACTGGAGTGCTAACAAAATGGGTCTCACGACTAAAGGGAAAGTTGTCAAGATAAGGTAGTTTTGGGTGACTGCAAAACTATGCATGTAGGAGGGCTCTTCAACTGGAATTTTGGTGATAGGTTCCCGTTTGTTGCTGCCGTCGGCGATTCGGTAAAAGGTATAAAAGCTATTCCGTCCAAACTCGATCAGATAGTTGATGGTTTCTTTTCGCTTGGCATCATAGTGGGGATGGGCAGACGTCCAGCATTGTTCTTTAGGTAATTCATCTTGATAATCCAACACTCCAAGCGTCTCTAGGGTTTCGGGATCGAATTTGACGGGCAAATGCACTTCATACAGCGCGACCAGCTGTTCATCGAGCTTGGCGACATTGATGTTAGCATTGGCGATTTTCAGTTTGCTTTGCGGAATAAACCAAGTAAAGAGGCGCTTAAACAACGATTTGCAAGGGTCAACGGCAAACCCTAAATAGTGCAGCGAACCCTCCTCGAAAACGGTTTGGTACGCTTGCGTCCTTAAAAAGCGGTTGGTGTAGGTGACCTGTTCTTGATCAAAGGTAAAGGCATGCAACATAGCCAATCCATCGAACCAATGATCATTTTTTTTTCCGTCGACGGTGACGGTAACGGGTCCGTTGCGGACAAAAGTACCGCTTAGCCAACTGGGAATAGTCCCTTTGACTTGAATCGGAGTTTTGGGAAGTTCTTCCTGAAGTTCAGCTGAAACATGGGGAGCGGTTTTAGTAAAAGTGCTGGAAGCCATATTACCCTATTGAATTTATTTAAAAATGAATTCATAAAGGTTTTTATGGTCATAAGTCCAGGCTTATTCTCGCTTCTCATCTTAGCTGGAGTCCATTTTGTCGCGAACCAAGCCCGTTTAGTCGGCTGGATTTGGCATGGACGTTTTCTTTCGTTTGCGTGCGGCATCACCTTTGCGTATGTCTTTGTCGACTTGCTGCCTACGCTGGAAAAGGGGCAGCCGATTCTTAAAAAGGCGTTTGATCCGCTCATTCCCTATTTCGATAAGCATGCTTATGTGGCTTCGTTGTTAGGGGTGTTGTTTTTTTATGGATTGCACACCCAATCCGCCAATTCCACACGCAACTATTGGCTGCAGATGACAGGTTATTTGCTCTTCAATCTCTTCGTCGGAGCAAGCTTGGCTGATAGCACCAATCCAGATATTCAACCCCTAGCTTTGTTTACGGTGGCGATGGGAATGCACTATTTTGTGAATGATCATAATATGGCAGTGGATGAGGGACCTTTATACAATAATGTTTCTCGCTGGATGCTTGCAGCGGCCTTATTCATCGGGTATGCGATTGGCTATTGGTCTCATATTCCCGATGCGGTGGTTGCCTTAACGATTTCGTTTCTCTCAGGTGGCATTATTTTGAATGCCTTGCGCTATGAACTCCCTAAGCGGGAACAAGTCGGATATGTCTTTTTCTTGCTCGGCGCTTTGATTTACACAGTCATTATCCTCGGCCTAGCGTAAACGGGAAATTTTACCACAGAGGCACAGAGGGCACAGAGAAATTTGAAATGGATAAACGATTTATCGTTGAGTGGCGTATAGATATGAAATATTAATTTGATCTCTGTGCTCTCTGTGCCTCTGTGGTAAAATTCAAATTATAGCGGCTGCTCGAACTCTTTGTACCGCACCACCGTAAACATACCGGCTACTTGATGGTACAAAATATGGCAATGCAGCGGCCAGACACCTGGATTATTCGCGTCAAACTGAATGGAGAGAGTGGAATTCGGCATCACCAAAACTGTATCGCGTACCGCTCCTCTGAATGCCTTGCCATCTACTTCCATAACTTGAAAGACATGCCCATGCAAATGCATCGGATGAGCCATGGCCGTTTTATTCTTAAACACAAGTTCCACTCGCTGCCCTTCTTCAATCACCAACGGAGTAGATTCAGGCCACACCTGTCCATTCAACGTCCAGATGTAGTCTTGCATGTTGCCGCCTAACTCTACGACGATTTTTCTTCCGACCTCACGCTTTTCCAAGGGATGCAGTGCGCTTAGCCGGCTCTCTTGCTCATTTGTGAGAGCGCCTGCCTGTTTATCGGCTTGGCTGCTTAATTGGGGAAGAATCGACCCGTTGGTTGCCAAGATCACACCAGTCTGCATGCGTGTTCCTTCCCCCTGAGCTAAAATGGGGAAGGCGCCACCCTCTTTAGGGATAGTCACGATGATATCGATCCGTTGCGCGACACTCAGTTCGAAGGTATTGCCCTTAAGCGGCGCTATGCGGTTGCCATCGACAGCAATGGCTTCTCCACTGAGTTGGCCAAGATGAATAAAAAAGTTGGTTGCGCTGGCTGCATCGATTATCCTTAAGCGGACTCGCGTACCCGGTTTGACTTCGATCACTTCAGGATCTTCCAGCGTGCGTTGATTGGCTAAAAAGGCGTCGTAATCGACGTCGACCAAATCTTGCCCCATCCCTTTCATTCCTTTGCCTGGGCTCTCCATTTTATTCATGGGACGTCCTTTGCGCCGCAATTCCGTATAGATCTCCTCTGGCGATTTGAAGGAAAAATCTCCAAGCATAATGACCGCTTCTTGATCAGCAAGCTTAGCATCTTCTGGATCTTTAATAATCAAGGGAGCAGCCAGGAGCCGTTGTTCCTCCATTCCATAATGCGCATGCATCCAGTAGGTACCGGTTTGTTTAAGAGGGAATTCATAATGGTAGAAATGATTTGGATAAATCGGATATTGAGTGACAAACGCCACGCCATCTTGATTATTAGGCAAAATGAGTCCATGCCAATGCACACTCGTTGGAATAGTTAACTTATTGTTCAAGTCGACCGAAAAGGTTTGTCCCTGCTGGAGGGTCAGGCCACGCGTTCCATTGTCTTGGGTAAGCGAATAGACGAGGGCATTCTTGCCGTTGACGTTTAGGGTTTTTTCGGCAACGTTCAGGGTGACAGCGGGGGTTGGGGGCTCCTGCCCAAACGCTGTGTGAAGAAGCAAACTTGCTGAAATCACTGCAGCTAAACGCATAGGGAACTCCTTTCCAAGGGATGATGACTCGATGCTAGAACCAATTGCAGATAAATTCAAGCCTGTTAATATACGAACGACAGCAGAGAGGGGAAAATGACGATTACTGTGCGCAGGAGCGGAGAGCGTAAATTTTTCGACCATGGATGGTTAAAGACTTACCATACCTTTTCGTTCGGCTCCTATTACGATCCAAAATTCATGGGATATCGGTCGCTGCGAGTGATTAACGAAGACCGGGTCGATCCTGGCGGCGGGTTTCCTCCGCATGACCACGAAAATATGGAAATCCTTAGCATTGTTCTGGATGGGCAGCTTGCTCATCAAGACAGCATGGGAAATGAATCAGTGGTTTTGCAAGCGAATGATGTGCAAGTGATGAGTGCTGGAACAGGGATCACCCATGGGGAATATAATCCTTCAACGACGAAACCGGTGCATTTTTTGCAAATTTGGATCATTCCCAACCAAAAGGACATTACCCCGCGCTATGAAAAGACACAGCTGCCACCTTCTAACAACCAGTGGTTGTTGATTGCCTCCAACGATGCGCGGGAACAGTCGTTTAAAATCCACCAAGATGTGGCATTGTATGCTATTGCACTTGATAAGGGAAAACAGGCTGAAATGAAGCTAGCTAAAGACCGATACGGGTGGGTGCAGCTGATTGATGGCGATGTTTCGGTAAATGGAATCGAGCTTCACCGCGGCGATGGTGCGGCCATTGAAGCGGAATCACTGTTAAATATGAGTGCAAAATCGCCTGCACGCTTATTATTTTTTGATCTATCTTAACCTAACGATAAGGAGTCCTATATGAAAAACAAAATGGCATCCTTTCTAGTCTTGATGCTGCTAGGTTCCATGAGTGTCTACGCTGGTGAAGAACATTCGCATGGGAATGGCGGCAGCGGAAATGGGTACGATGATAACGATGATGAAGAATTAGTGGCTGACCGTGGCGGGCGTAGTTTGTACGATCAGTTCCATAACAACGACTACCCGGTCTTTAATCGTGGATCAGGATGGTATCATACGGGAGAAACCTATGATTATTATGCACCCGAGCATGAATATTATTACAATTCCTACCCTTCAGAATATTACTATCAAAACCAAAACCAGTACCAATACTACCAAAGATAGTTGAGTTGCGTGCGCGCAGCGCGCACGCATTTGGCGTTTTGATTGAGCGAAGCGAGATCCTTGGAGAGGTAATTGCATAAATCAATAGGTCTATGATCTATAGCATGCGCAGCATGCTTTGGGAGTGCGGGCGATCTATCGCCGCTTTGGATTAATTTCAAAAAACAATCAACATAA
>JAGVLX010000132.1 GCA_020054065.1 Parachlamydiales bacterium
CCTGTCCAAGCCGATCAGATTCCGGCCCCTGAAGCCGCCGCGGCCGCCGCTGCCCAGGCTTGATTGCCCCAGGACCCAGACAAACAGGAGCTCCTGTTTGTCTCCTCATAAGCTAGCGATTAAAACTTGTTTTTAAAATCTATTTCAGCGACAATACTTTTTTAAAATCATACCCAATAGCTTGAGGTTTAATGCGTAGTTACGATTTTAACTGGGGTCCTGGCAGCTTCATTATTTTTTATCATCTTCTTCTGGCCATCATTTTGCCTCTGTACCTTGTTTATTATACCCCTTCCTGGAGCTTAATCGCTGTTACAATCGTCCTCTTCTTTGCCACCGGAATGAGCATCACAGGGGGATATCATCGCCTCTATGCCCACAAAGCTTATAAGATCAACCGAATGGCCGAAACGATTGTCCTGTTTTTTGCGACGATGGCCGGCCAAGGCAGCGCTTTAAGATGGGCATTTGAACATCGCCTGCATCATGCTCACGTCGATACAGAATTAGATCCCTATTCCATCAAAAAAGGGTTCTGGTATGCGCATATCCTCTGGATTTTTAAAAAACCGCAAGCGATTAATCCAAAAGTGATTCCCGATCTGCTAAAAAACTCATTCTTAACCTTCCAAGACCGGCATTTCCCCTTACTCATGACCATCACTAATCTGGCCATCTTTGTATTGGTTGGCTGGGCATTAAACGATTACACTGGCGCTTTTGTCTTTGCGGTATGGGTGCGCCTCTTTGCTTTGCACCACTCCACTTGGTTTATCAACTCGCTTGCTCACACTCTGGGCGACAAACCGTTTTCGCAAGAAATCTCAGCCGTCGACAACTACTTGCTTTCACTGGTGACGTTTGGAGAAGGGTATCATAACTATCATCACACCTTTGCCAATGACTACCGCAATGGGATCCGCTGGTTTCACTTCGATCCCACCAAGTGGCTGATCTGGACCTTGAATAAATTAGGCTTAGCTAATTCTCTAAAGCGGATCGACCCGATCACCATCAAAAAGCGCATGGTGATTGAAAGAAAAGATCTTTTATTAAACCGCCTGCGCGATGCTTGGGAAGCGCAAAAAGCGGAATTCGAACCGTTAGTCAATGAATTGTCAGAAAAGATCGTGGCTAAATTCGGGACCTTTGCGGAATTAAAAGAGAAATACCGCCAATTTACCGAAGAGTGCTGCTCACAAGATATTCTCCACAACCTGCAGCTAGAAATTAAAGCCCTGCAACACAGTTTACAACAAGACATTCGCACCTGGCGCGGGCTCTCCCGTCAGATCATGCGCTTGAAAACTACCTAGTCACATGGCTGGCCGATCACATCAAAGCCGTTGATGGCGCCCAAAATGATGGCGATCGGAAAAAACAAGACCGTCCAAAAAATCAGCCAAAACTTGCTGCCATTGTACTTTAATCCGTAGCACATATCTTCCCTGACAACGGTAAGATTAAGCAGGAGTAAGACGATTCCCACGGGAAAAAAGATAATCAAAAAGAAAATTAACCAAAATAGATTACCCCGGTAGTGAAAGGGGTAGCGCATTTTAACTTCATCATTTTCTGCCATACAATACTCCAGATTAGACCTACCTCCACATATAGACTGAAGGAAGATTATCAACAAGTTTCTCTTGTCGAATGACCCCCCTTTGCATACAATGACACGGTCAAAAATCAACTAATAAGGATGTCTGCAACATGAAAAAATTTGTTGGATTGCTCTATTCCTGCTTCTTCACCTGCGCCCCGCTAGCCGGTGTGATCTTAGAGGCTCCGCACTTTAAAACGGTGTGCGATCATCTCAGCGACGAATGCCTGATTGTATTGGATATTGATGACACCCTCTTACTGCCGGCTCAAATGCTTGGATGCGACGAGTGGTTCCTCTATGAAAATAAAAAATATATCAAAGAGGGGTTCACTCCCAGTGAAGCCCTTGAAAAAGTGATTAGTGAATGGGAAGCGGTCCGCCATTTGACAAATGTAGTCGTGGTGGAACCAGGAACAGCGGAAATTGTGAAACAATGGCAACACCATTATCCTGTCATGGGGCTCACCACCCAAGGGATTGCTTTGGCGACCCGCACGGTGCAACAGCTGCAATCGTTGGAAATCGATTTAACGCTTTCTGCACCTTCAAAAGCGGATCATTATTTCATTAATCGTCATGGCGTCTTATATCGCGACGGGATTTTATTCACCTCCGGAACCCCCAAAGGAAAAGCGTTGATCAAATTATTGGAGCTCGCCGATGTGCACCCTAAAAAAATCATTTTTCTTAACGATAAGGCCACTCACCTTAAAGATGTGGAATCGGAAGTGGAGCTGAATGGAATGGAATTTGTCGGATTGCGCTACAGCTATCCCGATGCCATCAAAGCCCGATTCAAACCCGAGATTGCCGAAATCCAGTTTCATCATTCGAGTTTTAGCCACATCCTGACCGATGAGGAAGCCACTGAATGGATGAAAACGAGGGATAATTAGAGTAGAGACAGGACTAATTTTGGTCCTGTTTGTCTTGTATGTACGTGTGTGTGTCCTGGTCCTGCAAATTTAAATTAGATCAATGAGGGCATTAAAGCGAATGACCTTCACATCAGGGCGTTCAGCCAAATAAGCTGACACGGCATGGTACGCTTCAATCATCGGCCGGTTCGGACGCAACGTATCCCGCTCGTAAAATTCCCACCAATGGGTGGGCAGCACCACCACCTGATGTGTGCTTAAGCGCTGTTTTAATTCCGGCAAAGCAGCACGATAATCCACATTGCGCGCAAATAAAGTCCGCTGATGCGTAACCAATAATGTCTTGCCTGCACGCCAGTGCGCAAGATTGTTCCACCGCTTAACCACATACCAAGGCAGCCAGGCAACGGGCAGCTGCCGCCATTCGTACCAATGACTTGAAATCAGCGCAAACCGTTTAGAGACCTCTTTTAAAGCTTCCGTTGAAAGACGTTCCTGCGGGGCAATAAACGTACACACATCTTTAAATCCCGCTTTGGACAGCTCCGCAAGCCCGCGATCCAAGCGCCCGGCCAAATCCCTACGGTTACGGCTTAAAAATTCGTGCGTCAAATGGGTGTACCCATGCTGCGTAATTTGGTAACCAGAATTTTGCAACACATAATCGACTAGAGTAGGATTGGCGCTAATAGGAGCCAACGGTAAGGTTTTTTCTGGATTAAAAATGAGATACTCTTCGCACAAGCCGTTTTTCAACTTCACCGTCGTATCCACGCAGGGAATGGCGGATAAATTGACTACCTGGAGCCGGTCTAAAAAGGGACGATAAAGAGTCTCTAAACATTCAATCGGAGTATACGCATGTAAGTCATCATCGCGGATCACTACATAGCGCTGTCGATCACCATCCATGCCACTGCCGGGTTTTGATGCTCGCCTGAATCATCCCCACTTTCCTTCCCAGAGAAAAGATCGCTTCATAAAGACGTGACTGCTGCTCTTCTTTGCTCTTGAGTGTGACAACCGAAGCGATGTAATGGAAAAAGTTGCGGAAGATCATTCCGATTTCCCACAAACTGGTTTTCCACGATTTGACGGGATAAAGTCCTTCCCACTTCTTTGCCAATAAGGGACCACCCATGGCATTTTTGCGCGCCTGCCAAAATAACCCCTTCATATCGCCATGATGGATATGATACACCAACGCTTCAGGCACAACCACAAACCGCTTTCCCGTTTTCATCAAGATCTTCCAGGAAATATCCGCATCTTCGCCAACATTCAAATCCTCGCTGAATCCCCCAACGGCATTGACGATATCACGCGGAAAAAAAGCGTTTCCATTTTGCAAAAACGGTTTAAACCGGCTATTAAACGCTGTATAGGGGTTGAAAATTTTTTTACGACACATCCAGCGCTGCACGTCGTTTTTAGGAGCATAGCCTTCGATTCCCCCGCCGACGCCTACAATCTCTTTATCGGAGAGCGGTGCCGCCCCCTTGATGAGCCATTCGGGGGTCACCAGACAATCTGCATCTAAAAAGGCTAGAATCTCGCCGGTGGCCAGGTTGATGCCGGCGTTTAAGGCTGGCGAAGGTCCCCGCCTCATTTCCCTTGTGACACGAATATTTTTGATGGTTTGCAGATATTCGTATGTTCCATCAGTCGAGCCGTTGTCCACCACAATGATCTCATGCGAGGGAGAACCCGGCGCTAACTTTTGCAAAGCCTCTAAATACAAGGGGAGGGTATCCATTCCGTTCAAGACCGGTGTCACGATAGAAATTTTAGGCATACGACCCATAATTTTTTATTTAAACTCTAGATAAAGCGGATATTTCTGTAAAGGCTGGCATTACCTGGTTCTATCTGACAATTTCCAGGCTGCTTACCAACCAATCGTGATGGGAGATCACGTTCCCAAACGTTTTGGTTGAAAGGATATAAATCACGTCAGGAGTCATTATATAACGCATTTTGAGATGGAATAAGGGATGTCCCATATAGGTCGGCAAATCGATATCAATATACTTTCTGCCATCCCGTTCATATTCGTGATACGTATAATCCGTAAATTCCGGATTTCCTGAAGCGGCAAGCTCCCTAGCTTCTTCGATGCATTTCTCTATCTCTGCCGTTTCCTCCTGGTCGTCCGACCGAATGAGAATCACTCCATATTCCAAATACTGCATCTCTAATCCAGGAACCGAGCGGTTCTTAGAACAATATTCGATCACCCGCTCCGAAATGCTCATCTCAAAATCATGTAGGATCGGGATTTTAAACTTGATTGTCTCGTCGCCAAAAGTCGTTGTCATCACGTGCCAACTTTCCAAAGGAGGATCCACTTCAAACGAACGACCCCATTCAGTCGCATGCACGGTTTGAAAATACCCCAGCACAGCGGTAATGCTTATCGAATACTTAAGCAACAACAACAGGAATTCCATAACCCTCCCCCGAATGAATTAGGCTTTGTTATACAATTCACCACCGAGCCGGTGAGATCACTGAGAAAAAATTGAGGCGGAAGAGTCAAGCCGCTATTATTGGCTTTAAAAGGGATACGACAACTAAATCCGATAATCCTTCTCAATTCTCTCATATTCACTCAGTGATCTCAGTGACTCAGTGGTAAATTATGAAACACCGCCGATGAATATCCAAGGCAGAGATTAAAAAATGATTTTAAAGAAATAATGAACTTCTTGTTTAAAAATGGATAATTTAGCTAAACAACGTCTCAAGATATACGGTATACACAGTGAATACATTGAAGCGCGACAACCACATTCTGAAAGGTTCCCTTTTCGCCCTCGCTGCTTTTTTTTGCATGGCGGTGTTTGGAGTACTCACCAAAATCGCTTATCAAAATGGCAGCGCCATCTGGGTGAGCTTTATCACTTATTTCTCCGGCACCTTGATCCTTATTCCGTTTATCTTAAAGGGAGGAATTGAATCGCTCAAATCGAATCACTATCCCTATCTAATCGGACGCGCCGTTTTTGGGACTGCCGCTAGCTTTCTGTATATGCTGTCGCTCCACTACATTCCCCTCGTCAACGCCACGTTGTTATTTAACACCGCTCCCATCTTTATTCCGTTCCTGGCGATCTATTGGATCCGCGCCCATATCTCCAAAACTGTGTGGGCGGCGATTGCTTTAGGGTTCTTGGGAATTATTGTCATCATTCGGCCGACAGCCGAAATTTTCACGCAATCGGGAAATCTGATCGCATTAGCCTCAGGCCTTTCCTTAGCCATCGCCTATTTTCAGATCAAACTGCTTGCTGGAAGCGATCCAGGGGCACGAATCATCTTTTATTATCTGGGGATCGGAGCGTTGATGCAACTGCCCTTGCTGCTGTTTGCGGGACCGCTGCCAGCTTTAGACAGCTGCCTCATCTCGGTTGCCTGCGGAGTGGTCATGGTGTTAGCCCAGTTTGCCCTGGTGGAGGCATACCTATTTGCTGATGCCTCGCAGGTCGGCGTCTACCAATACTCTTCGGTTGTCTTTGTGGGATTGATCGATTGGCTGATTTGGAATCAGGTGCCTTCTAAACTAGACTTACTAGGGGTTCTACTCGTAATGATCGCTGGAACAATGATCATCTACAGCGGCAATATGATAAACAAGAAGAAATAAAAATGCGGCGCAAGGGCACGCCGCTTGATTTAGAGAACAACTAACCGCCGAGGGTAAATGAGCCAAACTCGGAGTCGAAAACACTTTCTTTAAAGGCATCATGCGCTCTAATAAAATCAGCAAATTTCAAGTTCTTTCCGACTTGATCTTTTTCAAATTTTTCAGCTTGTTCTTTCCGTTCTGACACACTTTCCTTATCCTGATAGACGACCTTTTCAATGAGATAAGCTTCCAGATTGATCATGGCTGAAAATTTCAATCTTCCGTTCTCATTCGGTTGAACTTCATTCGCAATCCCATCGATAATGGCATCCACATCTTTCTTCCCAGCTTCATCCATTTTCTTAAGGAGTTTGCTTGTCTCTTCAGAAATGTTTTTTGCATCCACTTTTAAAGCATTCGTAAGCACATCCGCATCAACCTTGAGGGTATTGACAAATTGTTTAAACGCATTTTTCACTTTATCTATAATTACGCTCTGATCTTTTCCGTTTTGATAAATCGTCACTGCAAGAGGCCCCATATCAAGATATTCTCGCGCTTGAAGCGGATCAAAACTATGAAGATCATTATCCGCCTTTGGATTAGGTTCGCACCACTTCCATAACTTTGCATCGATATCGTTAATCAGGTATTTCTCAATTTTTGCTGCTATCAACACGTAGTGGGCTGACCACTTCGGAACTCCCACTCCAATCACGTAAGCAGCTATCCTGCCTACGTCTAATGCTAAAGCCCCAAGGATATAAAATGGGGTGGTAATCGCTTTATAGGTGAAAAAAAGCGCAGCTCTTTTCTTGTTTTGGTATGAAGAAATAGGAGACAAAACGGCCCCAAAAATATAGCCAATCTCGTTAATTGAATGGGTCAATAGTTTTATGGGAGTATTAATCGTTCCCACAATAATGAGCCCGACATGTTCGACGTTGGAAGGCAACTTGTTTGTTCTGATTGCGGCTTCTAAAATTTCGATACTCAATGCTTTATTTGCTTGGGTAGCTTCTACTTGGCTATGAAGTTTGGTAACGGACATGAAATTCTCCTAAAATTTCTTCGTTATAATTGATAATTAAATGAACTAAAATTATAGAAATATAATCAATATATGTCAATTAATTACAGACATTTAAATAATGATAACAACACCAATGAAATAGGTGAAAGCAATTATATTTTTAATTTTATCATTCACTGAAGTAATGATTGCGCAAAAAATCATGAATCAGGGATGGATAGTCCATGCCGTATCAACCGAACAGAACACTCGAATACCGAATCCTGGAGTTGCTCAAGCAATCCCGGACGAGCACCACTCCGATTGCGTTAAGAGAGATTTTACGGGTGTTATCTGGCAAAGGGCGTTTCCTTATGGTGATGCTATTAGCCTTGCCCTTTTGCCAGCCGATTCAACTTCCCGGCATGTCACTCCCTTTTGGACTGGCGATCGCCTTCATGGGGATGCGAATCGCCTTCGGCAAACATATTTGGCTGCCTAACTGGATCAAAACCAAAACAATCACCCGGCAAACGTTCCGCAAAATCGCCATCTCCAGCCTCCTTTTGATGCGCAAGATCCGCCACTACGTCCATCCCCGCATGTTTTGGATAAGTACCTACCCTCCCATGCGCATCTTTAACGGATTGCTCATTTGCGTCATGGGGCTGCTGCTCGCTTTGCCGATCCCGATCCCCCTGACCAACTTAGTGGCGGCTTGGTCGATTTTTTTAGTGAGTTTTGGTTTGTTTGAGGACAACGGCGTGCTGGTGGTAATCGGTTATTTGATTGCCCTGCTGGCGGTCATCTTTTTTGGGATGTTAGCCCTTGGATTGAATTACGCTTTCGACCGCGTCAATGGAATTCATTAATAATCATTAACTTATGTATTAATGGTAGAGGGCTAATCTCCGATGGTTTATAAGAAGGATAAAAGGGATGGCTCCGTTTGAGTATGTTTAATAAAATCTTTCCGGTCACCACCGATTTTTTCAATTATTTTGATCAGCAAGGGGAACTCCTCACCCAGGCGGCTGCAAGCTTATCCACGATGATCCAAAGCAAACCAGAAGAGCACATCCAGCAAGCGCTCCATATCGAAACCCTGGAATCCAAAGGGGACAGCATCACCCACCAATGCATCGAATCGCTGCATAAAACCTTCATTACGCCGTTCGAGCGGGATGATATCTACCGCCTCACCACCAAGCTGGATGACATCATTGATTTCATCGAAGATATCTCTGCACGCGTCGTGTTGTATAAAATGGATACATCTGGTTCGCAAGAGATCGCCCAGCTAGTTGATGTATTGATTGCCGCAATTCAAGATGTACAAGCGATCTTGACTGGACTGCGGCAAGATAAATATTTAAAGCCCACTCACCCTGCGTTTTCCCACATCCATCTAAAAGAGAATGAAGGCGATCAAATCGTCCGCCAAGCGATCGGAAAGCTCTTCGATCAAGAAAAAGATCCCATCAAACTGATCAAATGGAAAGAGATTTACGAACTCCTTGAAGAAGCCATTGATCACTGCGAAGCCGTCGCTAATATTGTTGAAGGGGTTTTGATCGAGAATAGTTAATATGAGTTGCTTATTCTGTATCGTTATCCTAGCCGTCGCCATCGCGCTTCTTTTCGATGTCATGAATGGATTTCACGATGCCGCCAACTCCATCGCCACCGTTGTTTCGACACGTGTTCTCTCGCCAAAAATCGCCGTCTTATGGGCCGCCTTCTTTAACTTTGTCCCGATGTTCATCTTTGCGCCCAAAGTCGCCAACACCATCTCGCAGATTGTCATCATTCAACCTGACGATCTCAACTATTTTATTGTGATTTGCTGCGGATTACTTGGCGCCATCGTTTGGGATGCCATCACGTGGTGGTGGAAGTTGCCGACCAGCTCATCCCATGCCCTTATCGGTGGCTTAGCCGGCGCCGGCGTAGCCTATGGCGGATTTGATGCCCTGCATTGGGGAATGGTCATCAAGACTGCTGAGTTTATTGTATTGGCTCCCCTACTGGGATTCATTCTAGGATTTATCTTGATCTTATCGATGTACTGGCTTTTTCAAAATGATCATCCAGCTGTCGTCGACAAGCATTTCCGCCGCTGGCAATTGGTTTCAGCGGCTTTATATTCTACTGGTCATGGCGCTAACGACGCGCAAAAAACAATGGGGGTCATCATGGCCCTGTTGATCGCTGCCGGTACGATTTCGCATACTGCGAACCTCTCCTTGCTTAATCCTGAGACCGCCTGGATCATCTTTGCGTGTCATGCCGCCATGAGCTTAGGCACTGTGTTAGGCGGATGGCGTATTGTGAAAACGATGGGGATGAAAATCACTAAACTAAAGCCGATCGGAGGATTTTGTGCGGAAACCGCGGGAGCGCTCACCTTATTTTTAGCGACGCAATTAGGGGTACCCGTCTCAACCACCCACACGATAACCGGATCGATTATCGGCAGCAGCACCGCTGTTCATCCGATCTCGCATGTCAAATGGGGAATTGCCACCCGCATCGTGTGGGCGTGGATTTTTACCATTCCCTGTTCAGCCTTGATTGCAGCCGCCTTATTTTTTATCTTCAATTTATTCTAATTCGACATATCGGAAAATTTGGAGGGCAGTAACTTGTTACCGCACTCCAAATTTTTCTTTTCTTCGTGCCTTCGCGTTAAAAATTCTGTTTATTTCCTTAAGGATGCGATGTCGATTACGAAACGATATTTCACATCGCTCTTCAACATGCGCTCGTACGCTTCGTTGATCTTCTGAATCGGAATCATTTCGATTTCAGCTTTAAGCTTATGCTTGGCACAGAAATCAAGCATCTCTTGCGTCTCTTTAATGCCGCCAATGATCGATCCGGCAATGCTCCGCCGTCCAAAAATTAAGTTGCCGATATTCGGCGAAGGGTGCTGATGCTCCGGCACGCCGATCAGACACAACACTCCATCTCGCTTCAATAACTCGGTATAGTTGTCCAAATTGTGATCGGCTGAAACCGTATCGATAATGAAGTCGAATGATTTGAGATGTTTTTTCATCTCCTCCGGATTTTTTGAGATCACCACATCTTTGGCGCCTAATTTTTTCGCATCTGCGGTTTTTCCCGGCGAAGTGGTAAATAAGACGACGTGGGCTCCTAGGGCATGCGCAATCTTGATCGCCATATGACCCAGCCCGCCTAAACCGACTACACCGACCTTGCTGCCTTTACCGATCTTCCAGTGGCGCAAGGGTGAGTACATCGTAATCCCCGCACACAGTAACGGAGCGACGCCCGGCAAATCTTCTTCTTTATACTCTTTGGGAACGCGCAGCACATAGTTTTCATCGACGACAATATGGGTGGAGTACCCGCCGTAAGTCATCTTACCGCTATGTTTATCCGAACTGTTATAGGTAAAGGTGGGCATTTGATCACAATACTGCTCCAGATGCTCCTTGCAGCTAGGGCATTCCCGGCACGAATCCACCATGCATCCTACCGCAACCAGATCACCGGCTTTAAACGCTTTGACTGCCGATCCAACCTTAGTCACCCGCCCGACAATCTCATGCCCAGGCACAAACGGATAGACTGTATTTTTCCATTCATTTTTGGCGGTATGCAAGTCGCTATGGCATACGCCGCAATACAAAATATCCAACTGCACATCATGCGGCAGAGGATCGCGCCGTTCAAAACGATAGGGCTTTAAAGGGGCTGTCGCGGAATCGTTTGCATAGCCTTGGACTGTGGATGTCATTTTTTCCTCCGATAACAAAAAAAAAATCCAGGTTGAGAGATTCTTCAACCTGGATTTATATTCCTGCTGATTCAATTAACGGTCAACGATAAAGCTGATATTCGAATTCACCCGAAATTTAGTGATTTTGTTTTTCTCGACAATCCCTTCAATATGGACGACATTGATCTGCTTGACGTGCTTTACTGTTTTGCTCACCTCTTTCACGGCGCTTTGAATCGCCTCTTCGATGGTATCTCCTTCGCTTAACACTTCAATCACTTTTGCAACAGCCATAACAACTCCTTTGACAAATTAAAATTTGAATCATCCTTGGTTATAGCACGTGAACCAGTTAGACTCAACATTCTATTTGCTGTGATAGCTGTCATAAAGATCATCTTGCTCTTTAGTCGTATCAGGGAAACCTGGATGGAAGTAATCGTCGTAAAGCCCTTCTGGATCGTAATAGTTTTGAATAATGATCGGATTTGATGGAGAAGGATTTTTAGGAATGATGACCCGTTGGCCATCAGCATGTAAAGGTGCAGCGGCTAACAAGAGCAACGTTAGATAAAGAACATGTAGATTTCTCATACCTATTCCCTCCACTCTCATTATATCACACCCGATTATACGGAATGGGACTTTCTTAATAGTTTATTTAATAATTAATTATTAGTAATTAATATAAATAAATTATCATTACTATTTATTAATAAATAGAGGTATCATGGAAAACATTATGTATGGACCAATCCGCTGTGAAATTCAGGGGTGTTTGGAATCCATTTTTAAAAAGAGCACAGAATCGCTCGATTCGATGGGAAAAATCCAAACCTATGTCAGATACTATTTCTATCCGGAAAATGAACAATTTTATCGCTCAGGCAACGTTTTTGCATGGTGCCTAGGCTCATATGCGTGTCCCGTTCAAGCAGTCGCTAGAGGCCTTACAGGTCAAAACTTTCAAGAGACCATCAAAGGGATCGAAAAGGTTGCCAAATCGGTCGAAGAGACACTCGTAACAGCTAAGTCATTAGTCAAAACATTCAATAATGAAAAAAACCTAAAAGAAATTAATGCCAAGGTTCAAGCCTTAAGAGAGAAAGTCAAGTTTGCGGAAACGGGATTAATCGCTCTGAAAACAACTTATGCAAAAAAAACTAATAAAGCTCCGTTTATCGATACGGCATTCGAAGATTTCCAAAAGAAAGTCAACGACGCTTTCGCTGACTACGAAGCCTTCTATAAAAAAGTCACCCTCGTGTCCTGAATCTAACCTGTAGTCGTGCGCGCAACGCACTCAAAGTCGCTTGCACGCACGACAAAGCAAAATCATTCGTTTTAACCTACCCTTTAAATAAATTTATGTAGTTGATTTGCAATTTATTCATTGTAAATAATGCATGCTTATTTTTATCAATTGAGGATTTACAATGAAATTATTTACTGTTATGTGTTTGTGTTTACTACCATTCATAGGATTCACGCAAGAAGCCCAGTTCCATCAACTACTTGAAATTCAGAATCTTAATGTGGACGATTCCAACCAAATTCAGCGTCTCTTTTCTGAATCGAGAGAGCAAGATTTTTGCTCTACTCTTGCGCAAATCCATTCGCATGAATTCCCTATTTCGCAGCAGCTAAACCTCAACGAAACATTAGCAAAATCATTTTGTGCCGAGACCTATGATGTCCGTATTGTGCTCTATCAAGGATACACTTTTCATGTGGCGAACCACTTTGATGGCTCGCGAGTTGTGACATGCCTAGATGGAAGTTTGAGGGGTCTTCAAGGGATTGCTCGTAACGGAGTGGTAAAGGCTGAATCCAGCAATGTAGTCTGGCTTACCAATTCATTTGTCCACTACTATCCTGGCGGTCAAATTAGATCGTATGCCACACGACAAGTTGCCGAAATTTACTAAAGGCTACTTAAACAAAAATGCGCTGTCGGAGATTAACCGGTCGGTTAACTCTTGGAGAGCTTGATTATAAGCGGCATAGTCGGCCTCCGTGTGTGACGACGTAAAAAAACGCCCTGCCACGACAGCTGCTTCTAAAGCCGTATTAGCTCCCAGCCCTTGCAGAAAACTAGCTGTTCCAGCCGCATCCCCCAGCAAAATGGCTGATTTTTCTGCATTTGAAAAGGTTAGCGCCTGCTGCAAGGAGACCGGAATCTGTTCAAAAAAAATCCCGTGTCCACTCGCAATAAGCGACGCCTCATCGGTCCACCCTTCCCGGAATGCTGCAGCTGCCAATAGATCTTGGTTAATGATATTTGATTGGCCCGAAATAATCGTCATGGACGGAATGCTGATGTTGTTAATAAATAGCGATTCACTCCATAGCGGCAGCACAAAATGCAACGTTGGATTTTTTTTATCCAGAACGGCAATGCAGCCCGTTGCCTTCCCCAGATTTCGGCATTCAATACCCAATTGTTCCCGAACCACACTATGCTCGCCATCCGCACCCACGAGTAAATCATAAGGCAATTCAATTTCCTGGCCATTTTGGATGATGACAGCTTTTTTATTTCTAATTTCTTTAAATGCTCCAACGATTTTGGGAATCCCCAATTCCTTGACCCGCTCCTCGAGCGCCCTTTCAAATTTTTTTATCTGCGCCACTCCTACGAGTTCATGATCGATGTCATCGTATCCCAAATAGAAATCTGCAGTATTGACATCCCATTGTTTCAGGATGCCCAAAGAGGCACCCCATAAGAAAAAATATTGTTCGCGTGTATACGCCTTGCGCTTTTCGACAATGGTCACGTGGGCTCCGCCCAACTTAGCTTCGATCGCCGCACCCAAACCAGCAGGGCCGCCTCCAATCATGACAATCGACAAGGGCCTTTCGTGCCCTGAAAGCCATGCAAGATTGAAAAATGGAAGGATAACAAAAAAGATTCTCAGAAATAACATGGCTTGGACGATAAGACGTTTAAGATTATTGGGCAATCAATGTTTTGATCAGGAGCTGTGCCAGCCACGCCTCATACGCATCGGATGTCCACTCCCTTTCGATGACAAAGAGACGGTATAAATCCCGTCCAGTAAAGGCCCATAACATGTCGCGAGCTTCCTTAATACCTAGCCCTTTTGCAAGCGCTTTCTCCTTGACCATCGTCTTGATTGTCTCTTCCTGACGCCGATAACGACGCTCTTCCCGTTCTTGTTCCAATTCCTTAAATTCAGGCGACAGCAAGCCCGCGCCGCGAAACAAGCCCATTTGCGCACGCTCGGCGTCGTACATCTGCCGCACAATTTTCGCCGAAATCTTCAACCGTTCTTGCGGTACCTTCTCCTGCTTGGTTGCCGTAACCAGCGACTCAAACTGATCCATCGGCATCACCTCGTCCATCAACGCCCGCAAAATTCCCCGTTTCGATTGGAACAGCGCATAAACCGTCGGAATCGATACCTTAGCCGCTAAGGCAATCTTTTCAATCGTCACCCCCTCAAATCCGTCTTTTTGAAACAGTTGCTTAGCTGCATCCAAGACGGTCTGACGCGTCGCCGCCGCACGCTTTTGCCTTCCTTCAGAATCGTAGACCCGCTTTTTGGCCTTTGACATAATTAGATATAGTATACTATAATGAATATGCGCGCAAACAAAAAGTTTACATAGGAGCTACATATGCATAAAAATCTGATTGAGCTGGCTGAGGCATACTACTCGGCGATCACGAAGAAGAATCATGCTGGCATGGAGCAGTTGCTGCATCCGCAAGTGACCTTCCGCTCACCCTTAGCAGAGCTGACAGGACGTCCGGCTGTGCTGGAAGCAGCTAAAAATTTTGGACAAGCCACGCAATCGTTGACCGTCCGTTCCAAATTTGGATCGGGAGATCAAGCCATGTTGGTATTTGATGTGGTCTTTCCCGCTCCGGTTGGGAAATTCCCCGCCGCGTCGTTGCTAACATTTAAGGATGGGTTAATTGCTTCTATTGAGCTGTTCCTCGATAGTCGTGCGGTGATGGTGAAGAAGGAAGAGATTTTTTCTTAGTCACAGGACCAAGACAAACAGGACATCTAGGACAAACACGACACACAGGACGGATAAGATTCTGTGTGTCGATTTTTAAGTTTATTTCAGTTCATTTTGAGCAAAGACGGAAATAGCCTCTGCAACAAACTCAGGCAACTGCGGGTGATACACCTCATACGCCTTACGCAGATCGCTTTCGACAATAAATTGACCATGAGCTGTGTACGACTCTCGATCTGGCGTCCAAAACTGCTTCAGCATTTCGAAATGCCGACGCGTTACGTCCTGAACAGGCTTTGCATTTGCTTTTTGTTTCTTTTCCAGTAATAGAGTCAGCTCTTTGCAAATGGCCTCAAAACGTTGTCGGGACTGATCCCACTCTTTTTTGGACCAATCTTTGACATTTTTTCGGCACTCTTCCGTATGAACTTTACCTTGTTCGCCGAACCGTTCGATGATCTGCTTTTCATACTCAGCTTGTTTCTCTTTGGGAAAACCCCAATATAGTTCATGTTCCTTCATTTTTTTCGTTCCTTTTAAATGTTCAATCGTTTTGTCGATGGTCTTAATCAGCCGTTTGGTACGCGTTAAACTTTTGAGGAGGACTTGACGATGCGATAACAAGGCTGCCCGTTTATCAAAATCGCTTCTCTTCAAGATTTTTTGGATTTGCTTCAATTCAAATCCAAGCTCCCTAAAGAATAGAATCTGCTGCAATAGAAGCAGCTGCTCCTCTTCATAGTACCGATACCCGTTCTCCCCATGATAGGCAGGTTTTAACAACCCAATCTCATCATACCAATGGAGAGTACGGACGCTGACCCCCGATAGTTGAGCTAGTTTTGTAACTGTGTAAGCCATAGACCTTTATCCTCTATTTATCCCTATGATTTTAAAGGATGACTTAATCTTAAGCAATGACGTTACGTGAGGGTCAACGAGATTTAAAATCGCGCTAAAACGACAAAGATTGACCGCCATCCACGATCAAGATCTGACCTGTCACCCATGCGTGGGTGGCAAGATAGATTACCGCGGCAGCGACATCGGCGGGAGTCCCCGTCCGGTTCAAAGGAATCTCCTCATCGGGAGTCTCTCTGTCCACAATTTTTCCTGGCGCAATCGCATTGACACGAATGCCGTAGACGGCCAAATCCAGGGCACACGCCTGGGTAAACATATTCAAAGCGGCTTTCGCAGTGGAATGAGCCACGCGGTTCGGATAGGGCCGATTGCCTGAAATCGAGGTAATATTGATGATGCTGCCTTGAATTCCGTGTTGGATCATGTGTTTAGCCGTGAGTTGTGTCAGAAGCATTGGAGCTGAGACACCAACCTTTAAGAGGCGATCGAATGTGTCTGCATCTAACTCTAGAAATGAGCGCGTATCATAATCTGCGGCATTATTCACTAAGAGATCGATCTGCAGAAGCCTTTTCTGGGCTTCCTGATGAAATTTCTCAATCCCAGCTCTTTGCGAGAAATCAGCCTGCAAACACTCGCAATTTCCGCCCAGCTTCTTGATCTCGTTTACTGTATTGCGGGCCTCTTTTTCATCCACACGATAGCTGATGATGACATCGGCGCCTTCCTTAGCTAATGCCAATGCAATCCCTCTGCCTATATTTTTAGCCGCACCTGTCACAACCACTTTTTTGCCGCTCAATTTCATTTGTCACTCAAGCACTTTAGCATCAATCTATCATAAAATCTCTTTTGGTTAAATTTTGTAAAATGTTATGAGCTTTTAGGAAAAAAAACCTTAACCAGGAAATTTTTATGCAACCGGCAGCAGCAAAAGATAGAGTTCAAGTTCCAGGCACTGTAACCGAATTTAGAAATGCAGAATTGATTGCAAAAGTTGCCGACGCAAAAACGATTTCAGTAAGTACAGACACCACGCGAACCATTCCTTGTTTTGATCTTAGGAATGTAGATCAATTGCCGCCTATCGAGAAAACAAAACTCATCACAGAGTTTGGAAATGCATTACGTGATGTGGGATTTGTCGCCGTATATGCGCCTGAATTAGCGGCAAAAATCAAACAAGCCTTAGAAATCACCGAGCAATACTTTGGACAATCAGAGGAAGATTTAATGAAAGACTGGCACAACAACAAAGGTCAAAGCGGGTATTCTCCTAAAGGCTTAGAAACAGCTGCAGGGGCCAAAAAGCCAGATAACAAAAAAACTTTCTTCGTCACCGAAAATATGCCCAGCTGGCCTAACTATCCCCAAAACTTTAAACCCTTTATGCAGGATTATCTGCAATCGTTAGGGAAATTATCCAATCAATTAATGCGCTATCTGTTGACTTATCTTGGTGAAGAGGAGCTTGCTAATAGTAATGTGATTGAAAAAGGAGATCGCCGCGTACGTTTAGCGATGTATCCAATTCCTCAACCAGGCGATGCAGTAGGAGCCGCCGCGCATTTTGATTTAAATTCCTTGACAGTGCTGCCAAAACCCTCGCGACCTGGATTACAACTCCTCACTAAAGAGGGAGAATGGCTTCCTGTCGTTGTTCCTGATGAGTATGTGATCATTAATTTAGGCGATATCATGAACAAACTGACGGCAGGATACATTAAGGGGACCCTCCATCAAGTTGTTTTAGAAAATGATCCGAATAATCAAAAGCCTAGATTTGCCACGATCCTCTTCGCCTCTTTACCCGACGATTTTAAACTTACTCCATTCCAAAAATGCGCAGAACTCATGACAAAAAATATGACTCCTTCTGACGCAGGCCAATATTTGAGTCAATTTGGCAACGAGACTGTTCTGGATAATTTATTAGGAAGATTGACGGAGATGGGTTCTTTTGACCCCTCAGACGAGGAATTCATACGCTTAAGAAAGTTGGGGTTGATCAAAGAGCCTTCCGAAGCTGTCCAAACGAAATACGCTCACTTATTAGGTCCTGCTCCCAAATAGACCTCCCAACGGGTAGCAGGCGCAAAGCCACAAAGCCTCTTAGGGTCTTTGGGTTGAGTTCAATTTCAAAGAATTCTCATTCTTAAGGCATTGATAGGCAACGAAAGGTGGGTGGCTACCCACCTCTCCGTTTTGCCTTAATTCGCCTATTTGCCTTCTTCGCCTAATCGTTAAGAAATTCCATCCTCTTAGTATCATACAAACATTACTTTTTAATATTGGTTACAAATAGTTTAAAATAAGGTATTTACATTCACATTGTTTTTATTAACCTTACATTATGATATAATAATTAATATAAGGTTAGTTAAAATATGCAGATTAGTGAGCCTAACTTTAGTTTATTGGTCGCATGTAATCCGGATGGTTCTTTGAAAGACAAGGCTACCATTGACGAGGGGGGACATGTACGTATTTCTGGCAATCTAGAAGATAAACTAGCTCTCTTAAATGAACATCTTTCACTCAACGAATCAGAATTAACCAAGAAAATCGCCAATGTAAGTCAAATGGTCCTATCGTTGCAACCTGTTGCCACGGCCACTGCAAGTGAACGTGTTTTTGACGATATTCTCCATTTGTTTGAGCATTTGAATCATGCAGAACAAAAAAATTTATCTCACTATCTGGCCCGCGTCAGCTTCCAGTTTGATCAAAAGATAGCCCAAAATGTCGTACGCTACACCTATCCAAGCCAAAAAAAATATTACGAAGAGAAGAAAGAACAAAAGCTCGAATGGCTGCAGCAGAAAGCGAAACTCTATTTCGATGAACTAAAAAAGATCGAAAATAGCAATCTGGATCCTGCCGTTAAAATGCAGTTAAAAAATATTCTAAAAGTAGATCCCAAACAAGTAAGGGTCATCAATAATCTCTTTCAATCGTATGAACATCAGGCACTCCATAACCTGATATCTATCATTGCCAAACATATTAAAGGCAATGATGCGACGCATAATAGCATTCGAAAAGTTTTAAAATGTTTTGAGTTTTTTGAAAGTTATCATCAAAAATTTAACTCTAAAGATTGGAGAGATCTGTCAGAAAAATTACAAATATTAGTCGAAAAGGGGACTTTAGTTAGCGCTGAAAACTTTTTTGCTTGGTTAGATCATCTCACCGAACACTACCCCGTTTCTGAAATCTATCAGATCTTTAATCATGATCCGGAACTATTTTTAAAAATTACCCAATCTGCTTTTGAAGAAGATTCCAGATACCCCACCGATTTAATTGAAGGACTAAGACGCTACCCAGAATTTCTCAAAACACACTTTGATACCCTGAGCTTATTTTCTAGTGTTGATACCCCTATCGCCCAACTTTTAATCACGAAAATCGCTAAAACCAGGGAATCTGTCATTGCGATTGATTTTGCTGAGAAAGTTTTAGATATCGCACGCTCAGACGTTCGATTAGCGCTACGCCTGTCAAATTTGTTTTTGAGCACAAATGAAGCCTGGATCAATCACTATCTTGAACTTTGCAAAACTGACCCACAGTTATTAACAGTGTTCTTAACGATGAAGACAAATCGGGATATTTCGTTTAATGTTTTTGAGGCAGCGATAAAAAAAACTAACAATGCCGCTTTGATAAAAAACTGGACTCAAAAAGTCAGCACCTACTCGACATTAAATCTTCTTTTACTCCGTTTATTTAAACTGCATCCTAACACCTATCACGAGTATCAAGCATGGACAAAAACACTTGCCCTACCATTAAAAACCAATGAACGGGCTGAGGCTGTCTACGAACAAATATTTATCAATGCCCTTCAGTTTATTCTATCCAATCCCTCTAAAGCTACTCTCTTTATGCGGTTAACTGAAGGGCAAGGAATAACGATTCAACGAACTCTTGATGTCATTTCAGGCTGTAACATAAACGACGAATGGCAGGTTGATTATATCAGGCATGCCCTTACCATTGAAGACGACCCAGTGCTTTTGCGTGGGATGATCAGCATTGTAGAGACACAAGATCGTGAAGTTTGCCATACATTATTAAAAATAAGAGAGAAAAATGCCACATGCTTCAAAGCGATTGTGACGTGGCACACTCATTTTGGCTTAGCGAAACAAAACCAGCATGTTTTAAAAATATTCACAAGCCATCTACTCGAAAATCAATCATGGGATGAACTTCCCCTATTTACCCACCTCTTTTCACAATCAACGCTTAATTCAGCGAATATTCATCATTATTTTAGGGTGATCGTACAAAAACCCCATTACGCATCTAAATTGCTTCATCTTGCTGCAACGCATCATCTGGCACTTGCCAAGTTATCTGAAGAATGTTTGAAAGGCAAACAAGTTGCAGAGCCAATCTACAAAGCACTATTAGAAGTGGATGAAATTCTAAGAAAGCAATCCCATCCAGAAACGCAATTTATTATTGAACAACTTTTACGACTTCTTGAAATAAATCAAAACGCAGCTGTTTTAAGCGTAGCAAAACTCATTAAAATGAACGAGATCCAATTAGCCACTCACTTGCTTCATAATAGCTACTCGATCTCTTCAGAAATGATCGAAAAGATCTATTTAATCAAGTCTGGAAAGAGTCCTCCCAATCCCTACTTTATAGCCGCCGTTGATTTAATCGGAACCCAACCCATCGAAACGATTGAAAAACTCTTTTGGCTACAAGACTCATCCCATCCGTTAGCCCAAATCATCAGAGATAATCTGCTTACTGGTGATAAAAGCTTAGCAACCAATTTATCTCTACTTAAAACAGTTATCCCACAACCTACAGCTGAAGCGGATTTAGCTAGCTCCATCATAGCCACTCCTCCTACTCATCGATCCCCAGACAGAAAATTATTATTGCAACTGATTCTAAGCGGCCATTCTTATCTTGTAAGCAAGATCACATCCCTGCCTAAAGATATTCTGGAAAAACTAGTAAGCTTAGAGATCAAAAACGATCACTTCTTGCTTATCGAACAGTTGGCCGACTTAAACACGATGCTGGAAACCCGAAAAACAAATGTTCCTAAATTGCTCGAGCATTGTTTTCAGATTGTCAAAATCTTACCACCCAATCAAGCAAAGCAAACATTAAGTAGGCTGATTTTTCTAGTGGATCGAGATACGCCGAAACTATTTGAACAACTCAATTTGTCTTATCCTAATAAGAGTGTTCAAAATATCCACTACTTATTCGAAAAGGAGATTGAATTCATTGTCAATCATTTGCCGCTCAACCCCAATAAAAGCGATAGTTCAGGAATTAAAGATCATAAAACCTTCGCAATCGCATTCGAATCGCAATTTGGAGGATTAGCTGCGAACTTACTCATCACACGAGAAGGGATTCTGAATCGCGGTTTAATTGAAGATATCAAAAATCCCCCTAATCGTTTACTTAAGGATTATACCGCCTTTCAAAAGCAAATATTCGCTGTGTGCACAACACTTGAAGCGGATCCGGAATTGCGCACGATGCTTTCTACCATTCGATCTCCAGGAAAAACAGAACCTTTCTTATTACAACGCTTAGTTCTTGCAGCAATGATGACACGATTACGTCAATATGATGTAGGTTCCTGTTTTGCAACTTCGTTAGCCATTTCTATTCAAGCCAATAATCTCAAACTGATGTTAAAAGATTTAGTCGCGTTAGTTGAAACGGATAAGCTGACACGAAATGTGAATGGAAAAATTTTTACATTCGCAGCGATCGATTTTAACGATCCACCCGAGTACAAAGTTGCAATAAACAATCCATTATTAAAAAAATGGGAATACACCCTATCCGGCATGTCAGAGGGGGTTATTGGAAAAAGCGAACTTCATCGTTTAATCGACATGATGGCCAATGAACAATTTGGAATTATCGCCACTATTCTAGAAACGATTGATCCGCTCACTAAGCATCCTCAAGAGCATAAAAATATATCGGAAAAGGTCGCACAGATCATTGAAAATCGCTTTATCTATCGTTATGACCCAAATTTAGTGTCGATTGGCACCCGTTCAGATGATAGTTCCTCTAAAGGCGGATGGGTTCTTTATTTTACCGGCGGAAAAAGTGATCCCAAAGAGTGGGCGCATATCCATTCTTTGGAAAGCCTCACTGGGCATTTAGAGGCTTGTTTACAAGAAGTCTTACCCTTACTCAATCATGAATCAAAAAACATCTTCACAAAAGTCCTTCAGAAAGCGCGTAAAGGAGAATTCCTAACTCTTCAAATCCTAAGCAAATATTTGAAAGAATACAGTGAAAAAAATTTAGACATTCTCTCAACCAGAGCTGGAAATATGCCCAGGTTGTTAGCTAGCGGTGAGGGAGGTTATACCTCAAATGCCAACAGCGTCTACTTTGAAAATCCTTCAAAGTTATCTCTCGATAGTTTTTATATGACTTCAGGAACCTTTTTATTTCAATGTTTACTTAACTTTATTCGAAGTTTACCAAAACCCCTTCAAGATCAAAAATTAG
>JAGVLX010000067.1 GCA_020054065.1 Parachlamydiales bacterium
CTATTCGCGAACTTTTCTCCGCGATGATCGTACGCCATGATATTTTTATCTTTTGGCGCATTCGGCTTGCGCGCATTGAATGTTTTTTCCCTAATCAACCGTTTTAAATCTTTACATTCTGCTTGTTGATCTTCATAGGCTTTTAGAGCTTTTGCTTGCTCTTTGTGCTTCATCTGCATGTAATCGTCATAGTTTCCTGCATAATATTTTAATTGATGCGTAGCAGATGAGAGCTCCATGATCCCGTTAGCGATCCGATTTAAAAATGCGCGGTCATGACTAATGAGAATGACTGCCCCCGAATAGTTTTGCAGTTGTTCCTCCAACCAATCCAATCCGCTGTGATCCAGATGATTGGTCGGTTCATCTAAGATCAAAAATTCGGGTTGCAAACGCAACACTTCCGTTAACGCAATCCGTTTACGTTCTCCGCCGCTTAGCGAAGCGTTTACTTCCTCATCTTGCGGCAAATAACCCACCGTGCAGTCTTTGGTGAGTGCGACTGTCCCCTCGTCAGGCGTTTCCCTTCCGAGGGCAATTTTGACCAGCGTAGTTTTGCCAGAGCCATTTTCTCCGATCAAGGCCAAACGTTCGCCGCGATTGAGGACAAACGTCACGCGATCAAGGATTTTTTTAGGACCAAACTCTTTGGAAACAGATTGGAATTTTAAAATTTGAAAAGAAGAATTAGACATCAAATAACCTTGGCTAAGTTGTTTAAAAACAAGTTGCTAAGGTTAGTTGTCCATGAAAATCCTTCCTGTTGAATTGGTTTCATCTTATCAGGTACGGCTTTAATATTCAACTCCTGCTAAGATGTAGGTGCTATGCACCCAAAGAATTTAGTGGAATTGGAGCACGCTCTGAAGCGGCAGTTGACCATGATCAACTATCCGCCGCATGCTTGGCGTCCCCAGAATCCAGTGTATGATGTGATCATTGTCGGAGCAGGGATGGCAGGGCTTGCCGCCGGCTTCGCCCTGATGAAGTTAGGGATAACGAACTTCTATGTACTTGATGAAAATCCGCCAGGATATGAAGGCCCATGGCTCACGTTTGCTCGCAATAAGATTTTACGCTCTCACAAGGAACTGATGGGTCCGGCCTTAGGCGTTCCGTTGCTGACTTTTGAAGCGTGGTATATCGCCCAGTATGGAGAACAGGAATGGAATAAGCTCTATAAGATTCCTACTCCGCAATGGATGGAGTATTTACGTTGGTTTCAACAAATGTTGCATCTTCCCGTCGCAAACAACACCCGTTTGCTTGCTATCCACCCGCTTGACAATCTCTTGCGCCTGGATTTAACCGATCAGAATCAACTCTTTCAGTTAGAAACAAAAAAACTCATTTTGGCTACCGGTCGAAGTGGATTTGGGGGTTTCAGCATTCCTGCTTTTGTTGAGGGTCTGCCAAAAAGCCTCTATGCGCATACGTGCGAACGCATGGATTTTAAAGCTTTGCGCGGCAAACAGATCGGGATCGTCGGCGCAGGCGCTTCAGCTTGGGATGCAGCCGGAGAAGCTTTGGAAGAAGGAGCTGAACGCGTCGAAATCCTCATTAGACGGGACACCATTCCCAATTCTAATAAAGTTGCCAGCTTATCCTATCCCGGATTCGAGCATGGATTTTACCGCTTGAGCGATCAAGAGCGATGGGATTTGATCCAAATTGCCAAACAAAATGGCGCGCCTCCTCCCCATGAAGCGTTGGAACGGGTGAAACCATTTTCTAATTTCCAGTTTCGACATGGCATCCAATTTAAATCTGCACAGGAGGAGGCCGGCAAAGTCGTTTTATCTACTGCACAAGGACGTTTTAGGTTTGATTTTTTGATTCTTGGCACTGGATTTGAGATTGATGGCTGGAAGCAGCCGGAGTTAAGGCCGCTTATGGATCAGATTTTATTGTGGGGCGATCGGCCCGTTGCCGCTAAAGAGAAAGATTCGAAACTGTGCCGTTTCCCCTATTTAGACGACCATTTTGAGTTTCAAGAGAAGCACCTGGGAAGCGCTCCTTTTTTAAACCACATTTATTGTTTCAATTTTGCTGCGACGTTAAGCCAGGGGTGGTTGAGCAGCGATATTCCTGGCATTAGCGTAGGTGCTAGCCGGCTGGCCGAGAAGATTGCTGAGGATTTATTCAAAAAGGATTGGCCGACCTATTTTCGGTTATTTCAGACGTTCGCGAAGCCGGAGTTTGAAGAGAAGAATTTTCCGTTTTTTGATTCATGAAACAGGACCAGGACATACATGACAAACACGACAAAAATGTCCTGATTGTCGTGAAGATCCTGTGGGTCCTGGTCCTGAATATTTATCTACAACCTTGCGACCACAAAGGGAAGCTTAGGGTGAAGAAGAGGGTACCCCCTTCTTGATAGTCGTTAGCAGCGACATCGAAATAGTAGCGTGCTTTTACAGCAACGGGCAGTTTGAGCATGGAGAAGTTATAGGAAAGGCTGGGGCCGAATCCAAATTTATGTCCTTTAAATGAACCTAGGACAGCTCCTGAACCGCGGTCGTTGGTCAGTTGATCCGCTAAGTAAGCGACAGCGCCATATTGCAAGCCGCACTCGTTATAGAATCCAGCATAAAATTCAGAATGGAAGATAATTCCAGAGGTATAGTCGGTGTCGTCATTTTTAAAGTTGAAAGTGAAACCGCTCCAGTTTGAAAATTCAAAACCGCACTCCTCTTCAAATTCCATTTGATAAGTAAAGCCAATTCCAGGGTCAAGAGCAAGGTAGTTTTTGCCCGCGTTGGCCAAGTTTCCTAATTGGTATTCGCCGGTAGGAATAAAAGCCGCGAGGGAGGTGGCGATATGGAGGCAATCGAAATGCCATCCAAGAATCACCGGATAGACCACTAAGTCCCCAAAATTGTTATCCGATTGATGGCGGGTTGTATTGATGGGGATAAAACCGGGAATGGAGGATCGCAAGCCAGATTTCATGTCCAAATCGACAAAAGGCAAAATCACTCCGACACCGTAATGAGCACCTAAAATGTTGCAGGACGATACATACTTAATGTGGAGAAAATCCACAAATTGGGAGATTCGGACGTTATCGTACACATCGCCGCCAAACGTTGCTTGCGAGATCTTACCATGGAAGTAATAGCTATCATTTCGCAAATACAATCCCGGATAGGGCAAGAAACCGGCCTTAGGTCCTTGCAACCCTAAAGGATACGCGCCAACGCCTCCTTCTACTCCATAAGTCATGCTTGAGCAGCAAAGGGATAAGCTCATTAACAAGAAAGCGATCGGTTGTTTCAATAAATGCATAAGGGCTCCACAGTGAGAATTCATGCGGATGAGTTTAGCACAACGTTTCACAATATAAAAAGAAATAGTTGATACTTGAGATGATTTCTAAAATGGCTTACGATAAGTTCATTTAACCTTTAACCAGAGGAAATATGAAAACGAATCAATGGGTTTGGATGTTAGCTTTCAGCTCCCTCTTTCAAACCGTGTCCGCTGCAGATAACAATAGCACTGAATTTAAACTCGACAAAGATGTTGTTGTTGAAGAACAAGGGAATTCCGTTAGCTTTACCAATCCAAAAGATGTCGTTTCCTTTACTAGTGTGCAGCTCGTCCCTGAACAATTAGCTAAAGCGATCGAAGGGTATAAAGGTCTCTCGGATCCGGCTAAAGCGGATGAAGCATTAAAAGCCGGCAACTATATCGAAGTGTTAAAATACCTCTGGAGCGAAAAGGATCACAAAAAGCGTTTAGACTGGCTGAAGCAGAAAACGTCCGAAAGCCATCCGGTGCTTTTGTATGAATATGCGATTGAAACCCTGCGCAACAACCAACCCTTGAACTGGGACGCGTTCTTACAATCGACGGCCGTCTCTTTCGTGGCGAACTTAAGAGCAATGCAAGATGCTCAGTGCTTCTCTGATAATAGCGTTCAAGCCGCTGCCGGGATGTTATTCATCACCTACTCCCAACTGGTTGCCCAAGACAACTTAATCGATGAAAAGACAACCACCGAGTTCATGGATAGATTAAGAAAAGACCCCAAACCTTACTTGCAAATCGTTGAAGGGTATTTTCAGCCAGTTGTCGATGGGACAGCACAACTGCCCTCTCCAGATTGGATCCGCTACCACGGCATGGCATCGTTGCAAGGCCAAGATGCATCAATCCCCGCTGACGAATGTGCGAAGAAACGTAAGGAAGTCGCCCAAATCATTTTGGATAAGCTGAAAGAGCAGTATCCCGCAGAAAAAAAATAAACAACCTAACGACTAAAACGACCCAAAGGACCTAAAAAAAATATTTAGGTCCTTTGGGTCCTTTATGTCCTTTTGGTCGTTGGATCGCTGTCGGAAAATTAAAAAATGTTAATCCTTTATCGTTAGTACCTTACAGCCTCCCTGTACAAAAATTCGAAAAAGGTTATTCTGAAGATAGACACACGCCATACAGTGTGGCTTAGCTCATCCTTTCCTCAGCACTCTCCCTTAACTCAAAAGACACAGGCAAACCCATTCAGGAGGTTCTGTATGGCATCAACCACTTATCAAGCGGTGGATAAAAAACAAGCGTTATGGCTTGTGGACCAGGTGTTTAACTTATTCAGACAATACTACGGAAATTCCGCCAACAACCCGCCGAGCGAAGAAGCATTCAGCGAATTTTTCAATCCTTCCGTGAAATTTGTCAGCAATGGACAGACTGTTGCAAACGGACTTGAAGAGCTAACCGAACGAACTGCCAATCAACAGCAAGAATATAAGAAAATCACTTTCTCCAAATTCAGCGAAGAACCGATTATATCGGGAAATAAAGTGATCTTGCGTTTTGAAGCCGACGCTACCCCCTACAACGGACCTGGCCTTCACGCCTATGTCATCGCGATCTTTACTCTAGATGGCGATAAAATCACACAATGGACGCAGGTGCTTCACGAAAAAGGAACCGGAGAAATCGATCCTTAGAATGTGAGAATGAAAATGGCGATGGCGATCGCTGCCGGAATCAATGCGCCTAAGGCGAGTTTCCGCGGCGAGATGCCATCTGGGAAATGCTTTCCTAAAATTTGCTGTCCGGCAGGGTTAGGAGCGTTTGCCATCACCGTTATCCCCCCTGCTGCGACAGCTCCTACGACCACCGCATATTTGGAGTCCTCAGGAAGATTAGGAATCAACGTCGCCAAATAAGTCAAAGCCGCATTATCGGTAAAAGGGCCTAGCAACACCGATAGGGTTAACATCGTTTTCGCATCAGCATGGTCGAGCAAGGGGGCAATCCACCACTCTTGCAGGCCGGCATGGATCACAAGTCCGCCGATGAAAAACGCCACCATCAGAGCCGGACGCAGGGTGAGGTCTTTCTGATAGGTGCTCGTTGCCTGGTAATACCCCAGGAAGAAAAAAAACATGCCTATAAACAACACCGGCTCATGTAGATGGGTGACGATAAAGGCCATGAAAAGCAAGTTGCCTAACGTCACCCAGAAAGGGATCTCGTGATTGAGATCCCTTTCTTCTTTATGCTCTTGCGCCTTCAGGGCAAGCTCCTGAAATTCTTTCCGGAAATAAAACCAATAACACAGATTGGACACTAGCATGCTTAACACGGAACGCCACCCAAACGTCGTCAACATATACCATGAATTCCATTCCCAATATTCGGAAGCCATCAACGCCGGAGGGGATGCGAAGACGGTGATAATCCCCCCGAGCGAGACGTTCGTGAATAACAACCCCATCGTTGCATAGGCCAGCCGCTCGCTCACGCGATAGCGATAAACCGCCCGGATCAATAACAACGCGGTCAAGGTCATCCCCCCGGCTTCCGTGATGAATGCTCCCAAAATAGGCCCGATGGTCAATAGAACAAACCACCAGCTCGCTGGAGTATTACCAGCTAATCCGGCAAAAAATCCCATGATTTTCTCGCCTAGATTTAAAATTGGACGAGTCGAAGCCATCACCATCACAATCATGACAGCGATCGCTTCGACATAATTACGGCTATTTAGATAGTCAAGAGCAGTTTCCCAGTCATAGCTCCACGTGATGGCAATCAATAAAGGGATCACCCAGATCCCAAAAATGATTTCCACCTCTCCTAAGAAATGTAAGATTTCAGCCAGAAAATATTTATGCTCCACGTTTCCGCCGTGGGACTGTGCATAACGATGATTGAGTCGTGCAGCCAGCTGTGAAATGCGCCTGGCGAAGAAGATATGGATAATCGCCAAGACAAAGATCGCTGTGGAGATGATATTTAACGGATCGATTTCAGCCCGGTAAGCGATCTCTTCTTCAGCATTGACCGTCGGCTCATTCTCATATTCATGGATCGGTAAAATTGACTCGTCCTCTTCACCAGGAAGAATCGATTCGGGAGACTGGAATTCTGCAGGTTCATCGCCAAAAAGCGGAGCGGAGGCAAAAAGGGTGAGCAAAAGGAAAGATAAACGGAAAAATAAAAAAAGGCGCCCCGAATGATGATGCAGAGCGCCTTGGATCAGCTTAGACAAAAGCTTACTTGAAGATATTTAACTTGTTGATCACTTTCGTCACACCAGTCGTTTGAATTGTGAGTGACTCCACTTTGTTTTTCTCATCCTGAGAATTGACAGTCCCCGTTAATGTTACGATGCCATTGCTCGTCGATACTTGGACATTACGGCCGCTGTTGCTGAGCGCTTTGCTATTGGCAAGCGCCTGGCGAACAGCGTTCGTGATCACTTGGTCATCCACGGTTTCGGACGCCATGGGTGTGGACATGTTTTGGAAGTGATTAATTTGCGAAGGATCGGTCGACAGCGTCCGGTTCACAGTTTGGCTGTTTTGGAAATTTTGGGGATTTTGATTGGTGTTTTGAGAGGTATAGTTTTGGTTGTATTGGCCTTGGTTGTATTGGCCCTGGGTGTTGTAGTTAGGCGCTGGAGTTTGTGCAACAGGTGAAGGGTTCATCGTCGAGAATGTCGTATAGTTAGTGCTGCTATAGCGCGGATCGGTCAATTGCAGCGGCTTGCCATTTTGGTTATTATAGTTTTGTTGATTGTAAGTGTTTTGGTTTTGATATTGATATTGTTGCGGATTGTAGTTGTTGGGATTTTGTTGATAATAGTTCGCACTGGATTGTGCGGAATAATCTTGAACAGCAGCATTTTGGCTGTAAGCAGCTCTGCCGCTTTCATCATAAGTGTAGGGTCTGCCCCACTTGTCGTAATAATAGTACTGACCATTATTATCTTGGGTGCGATATTGTTGGGTTTGAGCAGCAACAGCTGTCGATGCGGATGCCAATCCCATCACAGCGAACAATAAAGTTGTTCGGTTCAATTTACGATTCATATAACCTCCTAGTAGAGTTCATTAAGACCGTTTTGCCTTGTGTTTGAATTTTATACAATTATTTTTTGAAAAAAATGAAATGGTATCTCGTTAAATTTGACCGCTCTACCACTTCCGACGCCCTCTGGGATGAAGTGCAGGCGCTGGGATTTCATCCGCAATATACAATTGAATCGGATGAGATCAATGAGCTCTATGTAACTGCGCTTAAAAAAGTTAAAATTGGAACACTTCCAGCGGGAGTAGTCGAGTTCACCCCTATCGATCCGCCCCAAATTGATTGGAACACCCAATGGGCTGCGCATGCTCCTCATTATCAGGAGGGTGAGATCCATGTTCCCCTCGAACGTTATGGAGCTTCCACACTGGGGATCATCGATCTCGTGCCGGGCCCCGGGTTTGGTGATCTCTCCCATCCAACCACGCAGATGTGTTTAAGCTTAATTCTGATGCGTGCCGAAGGCGCAACCGTCATTGATGTTGGATGCGGAAGCGGAGTTCTTTCGGTCGCCGCGGCTAAAGCGGGAGCAGTCAGAGTGATCGCGATAGACATTGACCTAAAGGTGCTTAAACATACCAAGCTCAATGCAAAACGGAATCAGTTCGATCGGTTGATCAAAGTGAAAACTCCAACCCAATTTGAAACGCTTAAGTTTCAGGTCAAAGGAAAGTTGTTAGTTGTGATGAACATGATCATGGCGGAACAAAAAGAGGCGTGGCCTGCGTTACCAAAATTGCATCGGACTGAGGCTGAAATCATTACCTCAGGAATTTTAGCAGAAGAGCGCGAAAAGGCGATGAAGCTCTACCGATCGTGGAATTGGCACATTGTGGAAGAAGTCGAAAAAGATGGCTGGATGGCGTTCGTGATGAAAGCCGTCGTCAGATAATTCAACGCAGTTATTGTTTGCGGTTGGGGTCAATGCGGCACGTGTTTTTGCCGATCAATTGATAAAACGCGCACCAGCTCGCCAACGCCTCATATAGACAGAACAAGCCGATCAAACTAAAGAGGATCGTGATTGTCCAACTGTTTGAAAATAATGCGATGAAAAAAGCGATAATGGCAAAAGCCAGGCGTATTAGCCGATCGGTCGTCCCAATATTCTTTTTCATAAAACAGCTCCTATTGCGTTTGTTTCAACCCGTCCTTGAATGTTTGGGCGATCTCTTTAATTTTTCCTTCCCCCCAGAAATACACGTAGATCGTCCCTGGCGATTCACTCAACTCTTGGTTTTCAATCGCGGAAATTTGGAAATTTCCCTTTACCAATGCCTTCAAGACAAACGGGAGTTCAGAATCTAAAGCAGCAATCGCTCCATACACCACGCCATCCTGCTCATTCCCGGCAAACACTGTCCACGATCCAACTCCCATCATTTTGCCGATCTGGATGCCGTCCGTATACACCTTGCGTCCAAATAGGATTTTCAGCCGGCCGTCTTTTAGGGTGCCTTCCCGCCCTAATAGCCCTTCGATATAACTGGCGTCAACTTGGCTGTTTTCTGGAAGCTTGCGACCGAGGTTCGTTTGCGGCACCGCATTGACATCCCGGATACGTTTGATTTGATCAAACACCTTGCGCAACGCTTCAGAGAGGACAACGACCGAACCGGTATCTTCAAAATGGAGGAAATACACCCGAGGATTGTCGTTAAGAAAACGACGGTTTAAAGCGGTCACCTCAATGCGGCTTTCAAGAAGGGTCGCGATGACCGGATTGATCTCATCTTCGAAGACCACAAGGTCTCCGTTTACCAAAAAGCGATTGGGATCGTAGCGTGTAAACGCGATCCAGCTCGTTAATCCCATCGAAGGATCGATAGGAAACTGATTGTTAGTGACTTTTACATCGGTACGGGGAACTTCGATTCGGTAGACGTTTTCAGCCGGGTAATAGACGCCGTCAAAGCCGGTGATTTTATCATATTTTTGATCGATGGCATCGCTGGCATTTTCGTAGGCGTGCAAAGGTAAGGCGGATGCCGCCAATGCGATAAGGGTGCTTAATGCTAGAGGTATGTTCATAAGGTTCCTCCCGGAACCCACATATATACTAGTGCAGATTTAGGGGCAAATTACCTCTCCCTTGCCCATGCTCTTGCCCAAAAGGGCAAGAGCTATCGTGAGCGTGGAAAGGTGAATAAAGAATAAATTCCAAGCAAGATAAGAATCAAAATAGGAATTCCCACATCGCCTCCCCACAAGAAAATGCCGGAATTGTAAGGAGCCTCATCCCCTAGTTTGATTTGCTGAATATGCACATAGGCTGCTCCCAAGACAAACACCGCATACCCGAGTCCGGTCGCTAGCCAAAATCCTTGGCGGAAAAAGAGGCACAAAATTCCCAACACTCCGAACGCTAAATTAGCCATAGCGATCTCGGTTTGAAAGGGACTGCCCGGCTGCCATCCGATTTGCTCCGCTGTCTGCGCTGCATAGGTGGTGTGGGACACAAAAGCAAGCAAGCCCATGAGCCCTACGTTAAAGACCAAAATATACATAAGCAAATTCGTCACGATCGAAGCAAACGTACGCGGCTGTTTGGTTAACGCCTCATGAATAAAGAATGCAAGCAGAGCTGCAAAAAACACGTAAACGGGAATCATCGTA
>JAGVLX010000081.1 GCA_020054065.1 Parachlamydiales bacterium
AGTATTTCTTACGCATCCGGATGGCATCGGGTGTGACCTCTAAGAGTTCATCATCTTGGATGTAGTCGATTGCTTGCTCAAGTGTAAACTTTCTTGGCGGCGTTAAAATGATATTCTCATCCGAACCAGAAGCACGCACGTTAGTCAATTGCTTCCCTTTTGTGACGTTGACGACAAGGTCGTTGTCGCGGTTGTTTTCACCCACAATCATCCCTTCGTACACTTCATCGCCCGGACCGGTAAACAAGGTTCCACGGTCTTGCAGATTGAAGCACGCATAACCAGCCGTTTTACCGGCGTTGATCGAAATCAGAACGCCATTAAGCCGTTTAGGGATCTCTCCACGCCATTCTGCAAATTTTTCAAAAACAGAGGTCAAAATTCCTAACCCGCGGGTCATCGTGAGGAATTCATTGCGGAATCCCATCAGTCCGCGAGTCGGCATTAAAAACTCCAACGTGGAAATCTGATGTTCATTGGTTTCCATCTTCTGCATTTCACCGCGTCGCATATTCAATTCTTGAATGACAGTCCCGCTATACTCTTCCGGCACTTCAATATGCACCCGTTCCATCGGTTCGAGCGTTTGTCCATTCTCTTCTTTTAAAATGACTCGCGGTTTGTATACGCTAAACTCAAATCCTTCTCGCCGCATCGCTTCCAGAAGGACCGATAAGTGCAGTTCTCCGCGGCCGGCAACGGTGATTTTATCTTGCTCTCCGTGCGGAAAATCGATCCTTAGCGAGATGTTGGAGCGTTTCTCTTTTTCAAGGCGCTCCCGAATTTTATTAAAGGTCACATGTTTGCCGCCTCTGCCGACAAATGGACTATTGTTGACCGCAATGTCAATCGAAACGGTGGGTTCATCGAGTTTGATTCGTGGCAACACGACAATTTTATTTGGATCGGTGATGGTATCGCCGATCGTGACTTCAGGAATGCCTGACAGGAGGACAATATCCCCGACACCGGCTTCCTCAAGCTCTTTCCGTTCCAATCCTAAAAAACCTTCGATCCGCGTAATATTTGCTCTGACTTCGTCGCCCTTTTCATTGACGTGGATGATTTGCTGCCCTTTTTTGATTTTTCCTTCCAATATCCGTCCGCATGCCTGGCGCCCGACGTAATCATCGTAGCTGATCGAGGAGACATGCATGAGAAAGGGATTGTCCATCGAACCAGATGGTTGCGGAACTGCTTCCAAGATTAATTCAAATAGGGGACGCATATCGGTGCGTGGATCGTTGATGTGGCGCATGGCAAAGCCGTTAAAGCCTGAAGCATAGCAGAATGCAAAATCGAGCTGTTCATCGGTTGCCCCTAGCTCGGAAAAAAGGTCAAAGGTCAAATCGAGGGCGCGGTCCGGGTTCGCATGGGGACGGTCGATCTTGTTGAGCACAACGATCGGTTTTAACCCCATTTTTAATGATTTTGAGAGGACATAACGTGTTTGCGGCATCGGCCCTTCCTGGGCGTCGATCAAAAGCAGGACAGAATTGACCATCCCTAGGACCCGTTCCACCTCTCCTGAGAAGTCGGCGTGGCCAGGAGTATCGATAATGTTGATTTTAAAGTCCTTAAAGTAAAGGGAGGTGTGTTTGGCGAAGATCGTAATCCCGCGCTCCTTTTCCTGGTCGTACGAGTCCATCATCCGTTCCGGAACGATCTGATTGTCCCTAAAGAGGTTAGATTGCTTGAGCAAGCTGTCTAACAGGGTGGTTTTGCCATGGTCGATGTGGGCGATGATGGCGATATTACGGATTTTATCTGAGGAGTGCATAAATGATTACTTTAAAAAGGGTAAAAAAAATATTTGTAAAAAGTATTTTACCACGGAAAATGATAAATAACAAGACTCACCTGTCGTTTGGGTCTTTTTTAACATACTTCTTCGTGGGGGGTTGTTATGGATCTTGCCGGTGTTGCGAATGTTGTCCAGAGTGCTCATGGTTCAAAAAAATCTAGGGAAGGATCCCTAGCTAAAAAATCACAAAAGTTAGTCGTTTCGCTAGTTGGAACTGTTGTTTCTCTTCCGAGACGGATCTCTTTAATCTGCCTAAATATGCTTGATGTGCCTCTTCCGGAGCCCGTTAAAACGGTTGATATGAAACGGTGCAAGAGCATGCCGCAGATGTCGCTGCTCGATAACTCCAAAATGCAGCTCCTCGATTTGCCGCTCGAATTACTATGGTCCATTTTTCATTTTGCTCCCAAAGCACGTATTGCAGCCGTGTGCCGGCACTTTAATGGCCTAAAAACAGACTATCTAGATGTGATGTGGAGTAAATTTGAAAGAGTGCTGGGAATGCAGAACACGACACGCATTTTGACGGCCCTGTCAGCACGCACAGATCTTTTACCGCATGATAAATTGCGCGAAGTGTTCCGCTACCAATGGTATTGTGCACGCCGTTTTCCTGGCGGTGCGGAATATCTTGATTATACGTTAACGGTTTGTGATGGCGCCTATAGCATCGAGCGGTATTTGATGCTGAAAAAATGGCTCTCTGATCAAACCTTAATCAGATTCTGCAGCAAATGCGGACATGTGGGGAGCGCTTTTTTGCAACGGGAAGATGTTAAAGATCTTCCTGTCGACAAAAAAGCCAATAAAATTCGGGAATGGCTTCCTAATGAACCAGCCATTCAAACCATTACAATGATCAAGGCATCCGGGTGCTCCTTGGTAGAAATCCCGCCTGAGATCCGCTATTTCTCCCAATTGACCGACCTGGAATTGGAAGAAAACGAGATTATGAGTTTGCCCGCGGAGCTGTTTTTATTGACGCACCTAAAACGGCTGAGTTTATACATGAACCGGATTTTGGAAATTCCTGAAGAGCTTGGACAGCTGACAAATCTGCGCATGTTGTTCATTTTTAGAAATCGCATCGAAAAAATTCCCGATTCTATTAGCCTGTTAACCCATCTGGATACGTTGACGATCGGCGCAAACCGGATCAGCAAATTGCCTGAGGGAATGCGGAATCTGACTGAATTAAATATGCTGATGCTTGATCGATGTGAGTTTTCGGAACTGCCTGAGTGGCTGGCGACACTGCCGCGATTAAAGACACTAAGAATCAATGATAACTTCTTTAGAACCATGCCTGAAGTGGTTTTTCGCATGAGCTTGGATGATTTTAACGCCTCCAACAATGCGATTAGCGATGCGAAAGAGTGTGCGGTACGCCTGAAACATATCAAGACGTGTGATGTGCGCTACAATGGTGAGAGCAAAAAATAACAAGATAGGGCAGCGATCCTGCCTATCTTGTTATTCTAGTTCGTGAATTCGAGTTCGTCGCCTTCATGGATATTGCGCGAGTTAAACCATCCAGGCAAGGCGACGATGACGCCTTGCACCGGCCCATACGAGTACACGACCGGTTTGGAGACGAGAGAGTAATTTTTTCCGCCTTCAAGTGTAGCGATGGAAAGAATTCGCTGCTCGCCATCCACAAACGCAATATCGCGGCTTTCCACACTGCATGGCAGCCAGACCGACATCGGCTGCGGATCATCCAGCATCAGGACAGCCGGCTGAGCATAGGTAGGCTTAAAGCAACCGATATCGAGCGATCTGACCACCCAGGCAGGACCTGTGCATCCGTCCCAAACAACAGCATCGCCGACCTTAATGCCGTTCTCTTGGAACCATAGATAATTCATTTCCAGTGCATAGGTGGTCGGTTGCGAGGAGATCACCGCTTGTTTGCAGAAATAACGGATAACGGGATCGTCAGGAGGATAGAGTGCCAAATCTGCCGGAGCCAGCACCGGACGGTTGCAATCCATCCGGCAAGGGCAGCAGTGCAGCTGCCGGATTTCGCGGATCACTCCGCATTCATCTAAAAAGGCGACAGAAAGATCGATTAAACAGTTAAACGCCCAGATGCTGACGCGTTGAGGATAGTCGTAGTGAAATAGCATCCCTTGATTGTAGGGCAGCTCTTCCCGCTGCATGAGTCCCCATTGACGCTCTTCACACGTTTGCGCATGCTCTAAGGTAATCTCAATGGCATTTTCCTCTAAAAGTTCGCACGCGTCGTACTGGAGGGCGCAGATTGATTTCTCAACTCCTTCTACATTGATAATGAGCATTGATAGAAAGAGAAGGATTGGTATAAGCTTAGATTTCATAACGTACTCATTTTAAATGCTGAAGGTTTAGGTGCTTAATTCCATTCCCAGCTGGGTTAAAGATGTTGGATCGATTGCCGTTCTAGTTTCATCCGGTTTTCTCTCGCAACAAGGCAGCAGCCGTATCAAACTTTGCAAGTTGTTGGAGCGGCGTGCGTATCAAGAATTTATTACTACAAATAAGCAAAAATTGCACGCTTTGAACGCTAAAACAGCGGGGGCATGGGAGCATGCTCATCAACACCCCGTGCGAACTCGCATCATCGGGCGTGGTTTGATTTGTGTCGCAAGCGGGATTGATACGTGCGGATCGTACGGCTTGGTCGTTTCGCGGGCGGCAGTTCTTGGAACGTATGGAAGCGGCGTTGTTGCTGTTTGCGTGCTCACACCGTTTGTGTTGGATCTCCTCAAACTGGGTTTTGAGTGCACCCGTTATGAACGCGTCAAAGCGGTTTTGGAATTTGGAAGCAAGCTTGGGCGGTTAGTCTCCCTTGCAGCGATGATTTCGACATTAGCCATGCATGTGTATAAAAAAGTCCCGTGGAGGGAACTCATCCAAAAAGGGATTGTGGTGGGATTGATTCTTCTCCTAGGCTTTCGCATCTTGAGCGATTTTTCTAAGAGTTTGAAAAATGATATCGATAAAGCGCGTGCGGAAGCTAACCCAGGCTTAAAGGCGGCATCTGGAGGCACTGCGCACATCGCGGATTGGACGCAAGGTCGCAGTGATGATTCAGCTTGGCTATTAAAAAAGGTGAAGCTATTGATGGAATTTGAAGCCCGGATTGACAACAATGAAACCGTTAATGCAACTGAGTTCAAATCCAAGCATGAAAAGATTCAAAAGAAAGTGATCAGCAAACTTTCGTTTGCCAGCTACCGCTGGTTTTCGGCGTATTGTGATTCCGTTAAGAAAAAAGTTCCAAATTAGAGCAGTAAATTATTTTAACGCACAGGGAAACAGGCCACTTCGGTACCTCTATCGCAAAAAGCACTATATTTTTTTCTCTGTGTACTCTGTGGCTAATTATAATTTTTCACCACAGAGTACACAGAGATCACAGAGAGGAATGATCAATTTGTTATTTAGGAGATAATTATAATTCTTTGCTTCTTTGCGACTTTGGTTTTTTCTTTGCGTTAAAATTTTTTAAATGCTTGGTAAATTGCTCACGTCTATTTATTCTCTGTGCCTCCTAAATAACAAACTGCTATTTCGTTGATTTTTAGGTTTATATACATATCCAAGTTTCATTGCCGCTGATGTCTTAAATTCAATTCAAACA
>JAGVLX010000095.1 GCA_020054065.1 Parachlamydiales bacterium
GTAGATTTGATAGCGATTGTGACATGAACAAATGAGAATATTTTAAAAAATGAGTAAATGTCAATTTTAAACGGCACGCTTACAGCGTGCAATTTTTTTACGTTCCTATCTAGGCTCAGGAAGAGCCTAGGCTTTTAAACGATAGACCTTCGGTCTAAAATCCAGCAAAATTGTTAAAACGCCAAACCCCAGTCTCCTATTCGGGAGAGAGACCCTGGCTTTGTTATGCCCTGCATCTCTCTGTGATCTCTGTGCCTCTGTGGTGAAATTTAGAGCAATCCAACCAGCACTTCAGCGGTTTGCTGGCTGAGCGCTTTCATCGACTGTTTAATCAGATGTTGCCCCCCTTCGCTAGAGAAATCGGAAACCAGCTTCCATTGGCGGCACGGTTTCTGCATTTTCTTGGCTGCAAACGCAATCCCATACCCTTCCATATCCACCAGATCATGCTCTTTACCCAACTGGCTTTTTAATTTCGCATCATGAATGGGGTAATCAGAGGTCAACAGACGCGCTCCCTGCGTCGACAACTCGATCGGGGGGAATACTCCATGCGCAATCTTGATAGAATGGGTATCTTTAGTCTGAAAAGAAAGGAACTTGTCCACACGCTTAATCTCAAATAACTGGCCAATCTGATGCCCGTCTTGTAGCGATCCACAAATCCCAAAGTTCCACACTTCATTAGCTAAGTGTGCATATTCGGCGGTAGCAGCGCTGGCATTTAAAATGCCCCACCCGCTAATCACCACATGTCCTTGCTTAAACTGATAGAGGCGTCCCTCTTCAACTACCTTGCAACGCAGCACGTCTAAACTATTTTCAGCTTCCATCTGAGTGGAGAAAACAACTAAGACCTTAAATTCCATATCCATTCCTGCCCCTTTAATCCGCATAACCGTTCGACGCTTTCACGCCCCGCTTTAGAGAGAGAATACGACTCCTGGTTCACATACAACTCGATATGCTGGCGTATCACGGCAAGATCTTTTTCCCGGCTGTGCGTTAAAATGTACTGCTGCGCTTCAGGAGTACGCTTTTGCGCCATTTGATACGAGGTTTGAATCGCGGTCGTCATCTTGTTTAACAACTCAGCGCCTAAAGAACGCTTGGCAACGATCGATCCCAAAGGAATTGCCATGCGGTATTTTTGCTCCCACACTGTTCCCAAATCCGCAATTTCCACCATTCCATAATTTTGATAGGTAAACCGGGTTTCATGAATGATGAGCCCTGCGTCAACTTCTCCGCTTAAGATTAAGGGGATCACCTTTTCATACGACGTATAAACAATGTGCTTGGGTGGATCGCATAGGGTCGCTAGAAGCCGGTTGGCCGTTGTCATCCGTCCTGGAACTGCTATCGTTTTTTGCGCGATTTCATTGAGGCTAAACAGCTTTTTGGCCACTAATTTGGGGCCGCAGTTGTGTCCCAATGCAGACCCACTTGGTAAGACTATATACTCCTGCAGCAAATGGGGTACCCAAGCTGTCGACACCTTGGTGACATCATAGATGCCTTGGCAAGCACGTTCATTCAAGGTTTGGATATCTTCTAAATAGGTTTTAACGGCAGGGGAGTTCGGAATCAAGCCTGTAGACCAGGCGTGAAACAGGAACGTATCGTTCGGACACGGAGAGTATGCTAACGTGAGCATTTAGGTATCAGGTTGCTAATAGGCCAAGTTGTTGGAACGCTTCCCGCAATTGTTTATTCTCATCTTTATCCAAAGCCCCTTTGTCCTTCAACCATGCAATATAGTCGGCAGGGATTTGATCCAAAGGACGCCCTTGATGTTTTCCAAACGGCATGGTTGTCAAGGAACGCGGCTGATTGAGCAGGGTGTACGCCTGTTCGATTGTCAGGTCGCCGCACATACCGCAAAACACTTGATGCAGCACAATCACGTCATCCAGCGCGCGGTGGGCATTATTGGCGGCAATTCCGTAAATCTCACGTAGGAACTGCAGAGTATGGCGCGGGAGGTCTGGACGGTAGCGGCGCGCCCATTTTAACGTGTCGAAAAATTTCCATTCTGGAAAGGGGTGTTGAATGCGCTGATATTCGGCTTTAAGGAATAGCAAATCAAACGTATCGTTGTTGTGTGCGATTAAGACCGCATCTTCTCCGCAAAACTCTACAAACTCTTTCCCCACCACATCAAATCCAGCGGCATTCGCTACCATTTCATCAGTAATATGATGGATGGCCGTCGCTTCTGCGGGAATCGGGCAGCCGGGATGCACAAGTTTCTCAAAGGTTCGGTTCGTTAAAGGATCGTAGGCCGCGATCTCAATCACGCGGTCTTTGTCCGACCGGATCCCTGTTGTTTCAGTATCGTAGAAGATAGCTCGTTTTCCCATATGTTATCCCGTCTGAGCCCTTTTGAGAAGTTCTTCGTAGGAGATTGCCCCTGATGCCACGGCCTGGATCGTGGGAAAAAACGACTTGCAGACCACTTGGATTACGTTCATGTAGGTGGAGATTAGGTTTTCATCGATTTTTTTATTGGGGATTTGCACCATTGCGCGGAAAAATAAAATGCCGGCCATCTCATCCATCCCAAAACCGGGCACATCAAGCTCCTTATTCATTAAATGTAAAAGGCGTCCGATATCCCCAATTTTGTCTTGGTCTAAAGGGGAGGGCAGAAATGCAAGAAGTTGCAACAGAGTATCCCCTTCGTAAATCCTCACGAAAACGGGAAACTCAACCTGATCCGTTTTAAGGGTTAGGTAGAGCTGGTTGGTCTCTTTTTGGTACTGGGCTTCATATCCCAGTTTTCCTAATATTTTTTTTATGTAATCGAGGGTGAGGGTATGCATTTTAGTATTCCATGCTTGGCAGTGCGGCTTGTTTCTTCTGAGGAACGACTGTTGGGTTATTTGTCATCGGGATTGTCGAGATGTAGTCATCTTCAGGGCATGGGTAGCAGCCTGCCAAAATAGTCATACATAACATACAGAGGACAAAGGTTTTAATCGGTGACATGGTGACTCCTAGTTCAAATGGTAACGATTATAATCGAAATTCACTTATAAAGCATTTTTTTTTATTCCGTTAAGGCTTAATCACCTATGAAAATTGGACAAAAAGCCTCCAACATAGGATGTAAAGAAATAATTTTAAAAATTGCTTTGCTAAAAACAGTATAGCCATTACCTTGCAGTTAAATACGCAATAGATAGTTCTTCTCTTAACCCGAATTTTTCCTAATTTCATTCACATCATAGTAGAACAAAAATTATAAGGAGAATCTTATGGTAAGAGCAAAGTCAAGAAGAAGCACACATGGTGTTTCAAGAACGAAAAGCATGTCGCGCAGTCGCACGACAAAACGCGCTTCTGCAAGAAGAAGCACCGCTAAAAGAACTGCGGCCCGTAGAACAACCTCTGCAAGCCTGGCCCGCCGCTCAACCACTGTTTCTGCAAGACGGAAAACAGCTAGCCGCACGAAGAAAAAAACGGCCGCGCGCGGTACAGCAACAAGAAAAGTGGCTAGAACTTCCAAAACACGTCGTGCTACTACCACGAAAAGAGCAGTCGCGCGTCCAAGCTCAAAAACAGCTAGAAAAATTAAAACAAAAGCCAAAAAGCGTGCATTATCAAATAATATGATGCAGCGCGGAATGCATCATGGACACGGCCATCATCCGTCAAGATCTACTCAGTGGAACCGTACTCATGCATTTGGAAGAGAAATTAACCGGCCAGCCCGTTCTGCCAGCAACCGGGATACCTGGTTAGAAGATTTCGATGTAGATCTCTATTCGCCTTATAGTAAATAAGCAATCAACGCTCAAAGAGGCCCCAATTTTCTGGGGCCTCTTTTTTACCCCTTCCCCTTGCCTGCCAGCGCACGTAGTGCGCTCGTGCGCGGCTAAATATGACTCACATCCGTGACAAACGCTTGCGGGTTTAATCCTTCTCCAATCGCGTGGCGCAGGGTTTCTTCCCAGGGATAGCGTGCACCCAGACTATACAGACGGGTCTTCAAAAAATTTCCGAAATGCTTCGAAGAGCAGAGTTCTTCACGCTGTGCCTTTACCAGCCTTTCAATATGATGGATCAGCTGGCTGGCGGTCATCTCGCCTAAGAGATAATTTTGATAGTACACCGGCGCACAAGCGAGGTGCAGCTTGGCTGCCCAATCTGGCTGATTCCGTTGCGGGACCCGTTTTATGCCTTGATACCGCTCGACACACTCCCACCAGAACGCATTGAGGTCACGATCCGGCTGCTGGTACATGGCCCGTTCAAAGTTGACCATCACCAACGTCCAGCGGGCAAAGACTAATAAGTTGGCGCTGCTCAGTTGCCGTGCTTGAGTAGCAATGGAACGGGCGGTTTCTGCCTCGACTCCGACATAAAAGTTTAAAAATTGTTCATGTTTGCTTAAACGTCCGAACAGCTGTGCGCTTGCTTCCGTCGTATTAATATGCGCATAGGTTCTCAAAAAATAGGGAAGGTGAGGATCGATAAATTTTTCATAGACAGCATGTCCGAGTTCATGCAGCTGGGTTCCCATCCAATATTCATTGTCGCGCAAGTTGCACAAAATCCGGATATCTTGTTGACGGTCGATGTTGATGCAGAAAGCGTGCTGATTTTTATTTTCCCGTTCATATAAATCGGACCGTTGCAAGACATCTTCGACGTCCAGTCCAATCGCTTGGTAAAAAGCTTGGCTGATGGCGGCGATATCTTTGCCTTGATAATAGGGATCAAGGTTGAAGTCTTGGCGGGGTGCTTCTTGAAAAAATGGGTCTTGATAATGCCAAGGCTGCAAGTCATCGACCGAACAATTAAACCTGTTGGCTAGGACCTGGTCCAATTGTTCTTTGTACGTTTTCCAGATCGGGTCAGTCAGCCGTTCTACTTCATCCAAAATGTCAAAGAGCCGTTTTTCTTCTAGCTCTTGCAACACGAGCCGCATCGAATAATAATTTTTAAAGCCTGCTTTCACGGCGCCTTCATTGCGCAGTGCGATCAGTTGTTTAACTTTGCCTTCCACTTGGCGCCCAATCTCTTTTGAGGCCTCCCACGCTTTTTTGCGGACGAACACATCGGTGCTGTCGACTAAAATCTTTTTCAGGTCATTATTTGAGGTGGGTTTTCCATCAATGATCGGCCTGAAATTGGTGTATAGCGATTCGATTTCGGTCTCTAAGGCCGTCATTTTTTCGATCCATTCGACCGGGATCTGATTCTCTTTGTATTGATTTAACACCAAAAGGAGCTGGCGGTTGACAAGCGGATCTTCGTCAAGCGGATGAGATAGCAGCGTTTCATAGTCGGCTTCGGAGGAGTAGATGCGTCGAATCGCCATTTTGTATTTCTGCAATTCATGGGCATACTTGTCGTCGCCGGTGACAGCTAAATTCCACCAGGCTAAATTGCTAGCGGTTTCCAGCTCTTCAATATCAATGGCGTGGTTTTCTAAATCGGTCTTCAGTCTCATAAATCTGTGAGTTTTGTCATCCCTGTATGCGATTCACCAATCAAGATCCGCTTCCCTTCCACTTCGATCAAATAGACGACCGATTTGGGAGTCAGCACGCGACGCTCCAAAATTTTGATGGAACTGGTGACATTGGCTTGTTCCATCCGTTGCGCCATCATTCGTTTCAAGATCCAGGCGACGCCAAACATCGCCGCGACAATCAACCCTAACGAAGTCACCATATTTAAGAGTTCGCTGAGAAAACGGCTGTCTCCTCCATTGGAATCATCTTCCAGCTCTTTAGGAAGAGTTGGAGCGGTCGCGGGAGTGACTGGTTTCGGGACAATCAGCGGTTTTTCCGCAGGGGGCGATGGAGCTCCATTGTCGGCCGCGGCTAAAGGCCCGGAAAACGTACATGTCAAACAAACAAAAAGAGTAAAAAATAGGTAATCCATAGAGTTCTCAATCACAGAAGGTTTCGAGGATAGCGTAAAGCGTCATGTAATTATTTGAAATAGATTCTGTGGTTTTTTACCATAGAGACACAGAGGCAAAGAGATAGAACCAAGTAAAGATCCATGTGATTTTTTCGCATTTCTCTGTGCCTCTGTGTCTCTGTGGTGAAAAATAATCATTAATCGCGTTATACTTTTATCCATGCTGAAAGGGATCATTGCATTAGATATTGACGGCACGCTGACCGCTGAAAAGGCGGCGATTCCAGCGGACGTGGTAGCGTATCTCCATCACCTGCAACAAGATGGCTGGCTGTTGGTGTTTATTACCGGACGCACATTTCAATGGGCGCAGCAATCGCTGCATGTCTTAAAGTTCCCCTATGATCTCGCGATCCAAAACGGAGCACTCATTTTGGCAATGCCTTCACGTAAAATATTGATTAAAAGATACTTAGATAAATCGATCTTTCCCATGATGGACCAAGCGTGCGAAGGGGAGCCCACTGATTACGTCATTTTTTCAGGCTTTGACCATCAAGATATTTGCTACTATCGTTCTCATCGCTTTGATCCTCAGTTGTTAAAATATGTGCAAAGCCGGCGAAGCTTATTGATTGAGAATTGGATCGATGTTCCGTCGTACGATCAGCTGCCGATCCCAGATTTTGCTTCGGTCAAGTCGTTTGGTGCATTACAATCCCTACAACGCATCAGCCAGCGGATAGAAGCGCATACCCCGTTGCATGCCCCGCTTGTCAAAGATCCGTTTAAAGAGGGATACTATGTTTTGCAGGCAAGTCATCCGCATGTTTCCAAAGGGGAATCGGTCAAAGCGCTGAAAGAAAAATTTGGCGGCCATTTGCCGGTGATTGCGGCGGGAGATGATGAGAACGACCGGACCATGTTTGAGGAGGCGGATATCGTGGTAGTGATGGAAACCGCAGAGGCGCCGATTTTGGAGCTTGCCGACGTGGTGGCATCCTCGGCCGCCAAAAGCGGACTGATTCAAGGATTGCAAGAAGCTCAGGAACGACTTAATGGATAAACGGGAACCTTATTATTCGGATAAGCCTTTAGTGACTGTGGGTGGGCTGATTGTCGCGCCGGATGGCGATGTCCTGCTGGTGCAGTCGCACAAATGGAGTGACCGCTTCACAGTGCCTGGCGGAAAAGTGGAGTACGGCGAAAGCCGCGAAGAGGCGTTTAAGCGTGAAGTGAAGGAAGAGGCAGGATTGGAGGTTGTCGATGTGCACTTTTTGATGGTGGTCGACTGCATGAACTCTCTGGAGTTTTGGAAAAAAGGCGCGCATTTTGTGATGAATGACTATTGGGCTAGATTGGCTGACGGCCAAACCAAAGATGATGTGGTGTTAAATGACGAAGCGCAACGTTATGTATGGACGCCGCCTCATGAAGCCTTTAAATTTCCTTTGACGCGTGAAACGATTGTGTTAGTGAATGGATATTTGAATGATGTTAAGCAAACCAGAATGTAAACCAAACCACGGGGTTGTGGGAATCAGCAACCTGCGGATCAATTGCGTGATTGGGGTGTATCCTCATGAACGGCAAGATGAGCAGGAGATTCGCGTTGATATCCACGTCAGCACCGATTTTGCCGCGTGTGCCCGCAGCGATCTCGTAAAAGATGCTGTCAACTATGAGAAGCTCACCTCTTTGTGCACTAAATTAGCGCAATCGCGCCGCTACCGGCTGCTTGAGACGTTCGCTTGGGAATTTACCGAACAAGTTTTAAAAGAGTTTCCAATCGATTGGATTTCGATCGAGATTCGTAAAAAAAATGCCATTCCAGATTCGGACGGCGCGGTTGTCGAATTAGTCAGAAGGAGAGGGGAGTGATATGGGCTGGACATTGGTAACAGGGGGAGCCCAGCGGCTGGGAGCAGAAATTTGCCGCACGCTTGCCAAGCAGGGGTATGATGTTGTCATCCACTATAATCACAGCCATCGCGAAGCGATTCATTTAGTGAAAGAGTGCCGAAAGCTGGGAGTGAAAGCCGAGTGCCTACAGGGGGATTTTTCGGAACGCTCATCCACAGAGCACTTCGTCCAAGGGTATCTAAAACAATTTCCCGATACTGTGAATTTAATCAATAATGTCGGCAACTATATCATGAAGTCCGGATTAAATACCGATCTTTCCGAGTGGTACGATTTAATCCAAACCAACCTGAATGCGCCTTACGAATTGATCCGCGGATTAATCCCCAGCATCAAAAAAAATAGAGGATCCATTTTGAATTTAGGCGTGGCTGGTATGGAAGGGTTAAGGGCGGATGTCCACGCCACTGTGTATACGCTGACTAAAACGGCGTTATGGATGCTTACCCGTTCCTTAGCAAAAGAGCTTGCACCTGACCTTGTGCGAGTCAATATGGTTTCGCCCGGCTATTTGGAAATTTCGGTCGATTTGCCAAAAGACCTCTCTACAATTCCAATGAAACGGACCGGAACGACGCAAGAAGTCGCCAAAGTCATTGTGGAATTGCTAGGGCCTAACAGCACCTATATCACCGGTCAAAATATCGAAGTCGCGGGAGGGATTGGATTATAATGATGAACGAGAAAAAAGACCCTGCACAGCAATTGTATGAGATCGGGCTGGGGGCCGGACGTAGCAAGCAAAGTCCGCAGACCAATTATGTGCACTACTGCTATCACTCCCAGGATGAAGATCAGAACGATACGATCCCTCTCTATGACAATTTGCTGTTCATGACTTCGCTCTTGCGCAGCCGCACAACGGAGAATGTTCTGGAAGCAAAAGAGCTATTGCCACGACTCTTAAAATTCCAAAACCGGGAAGAGGGGAGCGATAAAGGGAATTTTCCGGTTTATCTGCATGAATATCCCGCTTGCCGTGACAAACTTCAGGCGGCGCATGTGCTGCCGGTTTTCTATTGGTTGATCAAACAATTTCAGCCTATTTTAGGGGCGGATCTCTCCAAACAACTCACAGAGGCATCCGAATTGGCGCTTAACTATGCCTTGAAGACCCATGCAGAAAAACCGGCCCCCTTTCACCTGGCCATTAAAATCGCAGGCGCAGCCAAAGCGTTTGGCGATCTCTGGGGCAAGAAACATTTTGCGGAGACCGGGGAACATCTGTTGGCTGGGTTAAAGAAAGAGTCGGAAGAACCCGATTTTGGAACATGGTATTGTCCGCCTTACGTTGCCGATATGTTAGTCGGATTGCAGATGGTATACCCGTCGCTGCCGGAGAGTCCCTGGAACCATTTCTGGAAGCTGTTATCTGAAACATGGCATCGACCGTCCTGCAGCTACATTGGTCCAGGAATTAAAGATTTTCAAGATAATGAAGAAGCGAATGTGACTCTTTATGATTATTTCTTGGGGTATTTCTCCGGACAGTTATCTTACCGTTCCTTTTCCGATCATCCGCGTCAATTACAGGGACTGCTGGTTCAACCGATCAAAGATCCGTTTCCAGAATTACCCTATCCCTTTGAAAAATCGGGATCGATTGCCGGGTTGAAATGGACGTTAAAGCAGTATCCCGCTTATGCGGTGAATGTCGTTGAAAAGCGCGGAGCGGTGTCTCCGCAATTTGAAAAAGGGTACTATCCGCTGCGTGTGGTATGGGGAGATTTCAATAAAAGCCATTCCTTCGTATGCCAAGGGGGGACGAGCACCCTGATCGAGCACCAGTTTACCGACAAGGGAGTCGACCTGTATTTTACCTTTGAAGAGCCGCCTCTGCCGGATGACAAAGACAAAAATCGCGAGATTCAGTTCTTTTGCGATTATGATGAAGCGAATAAGATACTGGTCGGTGGATTGCCGGCCACCACCTTCCAAATTGATGACCAGATCACGATCAAGAGCAATGGATTCACCATCGGAGTTAAAATCAGTTTTGTCGAAGGGGATGCGCGCTATTTTGGCCACATCATGCTCGGCAACCGTCCAGCCCAAGTCAGCTTAAAGGGCAACCATCGGTTCTCGGCGTTTGACTGGCAACTATTCCTCAGGACGGTCAGACGAACTGTCCCTTGTAAAATGAAAGCCGAAATCACCTTTACGCCAAGCTGATGAGTCGTTGGATTCTGCTGAGTTTAGTCATTTGCAGCTGTCTGGGATGCCGCTCTCCAGAATATTATCGCGAGTACGCACATCTATCTATCGCCCGTGACAGGCCGCATCCGCAGATGCACGAATCCGCTTATTTTGTGGTGTTGCTTGTAGAAGCGCGCCACCTGGATTACACCTCAAATCGGGCTCTGTTGCAGTCATTAGTCAAACACCCTAGCGATGGAAGCAAAAATAGCGACGTTGGGCATGCTTGGATTTACTTGCAGGGGTGTGAAAACGGCGAACTGGTTTGTCTGGAGGGCGGTCATTCAGGCGAATTAGGGCTCATCCAGCCCAAATATTTTGAAGGGATCATTGATGACTTCGAAGCGGGCAGCAGCAATCCAATCCAATATCTGTGGGCCTGTCAGAAGGATGGATTTTTTGAGGAGGGGAATGGCGGCCATTACCCGACCTATGCTGCGAAGGTTGATCTGACGAAAGAACAATATCAAAAGATCGTTGCCTTCATTCATCATTACGATTACGCGCACTATTATTTAACCCATCATCAATGCACGACATTCGTTGTGCAAATCGCCGAGCTGGCCGGATTAACGCTTGATCATACGGTGACGATTGAGATTGATCCCGTGCTGCATCTCTGTGGCGATTGCTTGCCATTGTGGAGCGATCCGCAGTACGCCACGTTTACCTTTTCTACGCCCGATGTGTTAGAGCGCAGCCTGATGCACGCGGTGTGGTGCGGGGAAGCGGAGTTTGCGCTGGATTGGTATCGTGTGACCCACCTTAAGTCATTTGAACAGCGGTGTGCAGAGGCATGTAGGACATTAAGGTGTTTTCCTTATCGTTTCGGACGTTATTTATATTTCTGCCGATAAACAGAAAAATTAACCACAGAGACACAGAGGCACAGAGAAATAAAAATGATCAAAGAAAATCTACAGTACCATCATTCTCTGTGATTAGAGGGTGATTTCTTTTAAGGCTTGTTGTTCGGTAGGATGCAGCTTTGAGATATGATCCACAACCTCCAAATGCAGTTTATCAGGGCCGCCTTCTTTATTGAGAGCGTTGGGATGGAGCTCATCCAGATTAATAAAGATTTGCCGTTGGGCGGCTTGATAGCCGATGACCTGATCTCCTCTGCCGGCATCATTCATAATCGGAAAAACACCGGTCCATGTAATGGAAAGAACATTTTTATTATTTTGTGTACGGGCTACATCTACCGAAGTGGATACGGGTTCTCGGCTAATTTGTTCTGTTGTCATGACAAAATTTTCCCAAACCCCATTCGTCAGCTGTTGGTTGATCAAACGGCCAATCGAATTGAGATATCCATAAGTCACCCCAAGCATGGAAGCCATCTCTCTAAAATAGCCTGCGGAGCCTTCTTTACTGACTGCCCCGGCACGTCTATCATAAAGGACTTGACCCATGACGGTCATGCGGCCAAAGCTTGTCAAATCCTCCAAAAATCGATGTTCAATGTTGTAGGCAACCTTGTCATAGATCACCTTGACTGGTTCTTTGTCTTCCGGAGTACTGATTAGCATCTTTAGAATTTCTTCTTGGATCTCAGTTTTGCGGTCGGTAAGATTCACTTCGGAACGGTTAAATGGAATTCCTGTTTGCTCCATGATTTTTCTAATGCCTGCTTCCGATGAAATCCCTCTTAAAAGATTTGTCATTTGGAGAATAAGCTCTTGCTTGAGCGGTTTATCGTTTGAACTCAAGATTTCCTGGAACCGTTTGGCGGCTAATGAGTTCTCTAATATCTGAATCAGCTTTTCTTTGTGCTCAAGCGTGGATTCTTCCCAAAACTTGCTGCCAAGAGCCTTTTCAATTAGCTTAAAAGTGGGGGCAAAATCGTCTTTACGCATTCTCATATCGATAAGGACCGTATCAATCTGATAAATCAACTGTTTAGCCGCGCTAAACAACTCCTCGGCGCCTTTGCGTTCCACAATATTTTGCATGGAAGCTCTCAGGAATTTTAACTCGCTCTCTTTATTGTCGCTTTTGCTTGATTTAAGCTCTTTAAACTCCTTGCCTGCTTGCTTAACGATTTCAGCTAGATCGCCTACGCTTAAATAAGGGTGTAAGGCAGTGAGCAAATGGTCTAAGTGGCGTGAGGTTGTCGTAATATTCTCAATATGGTTTCTAAACGCCGCACTTGCTCGTGTCTTGCTGAGTTGTTGTTCCAGCTCATGTAAATTATGTTTGATAATTGTTGTCCATTCCGTGGCTGCCCGTGTTTTTTGCGCAGCATCTGTATGAGGAGATTGGATGATTTCTACGGCTTTGCTTAGTTTAGCGGCCATTTCGCCCACTTTTTCTTGAAGAAATTGTTCATCGGTAGAGAGCTTAACCTCGCCCGGAATTTTGCTTTTTACCCGGTCGGTTAAGGAGGCTTGCGGAAAAAACTTTGAGATGCTTTTAAAGGGAATCTCTTTTTCAAGCTTCGGCGTCTTTTCAGGATTGGTCGCAAAGCTGCCTTGGGTCAGCTGGCGATCAAAAATCGGGGATGATGCAGCTTCCATAGTTGTCTCCCTCATTTAAAGGTTCATGGCTTCTTCTGGCGTAAGGACAAAACCTGAGTACACATCTGCGACTTCCAGGCTTCTCGCTGCTTGATTTAAATCGACGTTTTCGCGCCAAAGTGATGGATCTAAATCGCGTAGATGGATTCTTGAAGTGCGTTTTGCGCCAATGTAGCCGATAAGATTTTCTGTTTCTCCGCTGGGATCTTTAACTGCGAAGCTTGCCTTCCATGTGATAATGATCATATCTCCCGAGCGTTCAATAGAGGAATATTGTTTGGTTGGAGAGGTGATGGTGGGAATATTTGTAACGGTTAGCAGATATCTCCAGATCTCAGAGGTGATCGCTTGGTTGGTAATTCGTCCAATGATATTAAGGACATCCGGTGGCACTTTCAATTCAATTGCAGTTCTTTCAAATAGAATGCCAGCCTCAGGCATGCGAACATCCTGAATCCCCCCATCTTTTATGTATAAGAGTTTATCATTAACCGTTAACCGTGTGAATCGGGGTAAGTCTGCGGCAAATTGGTGGGTTACCTTTACGGGTCCTTGTATGCCCTGCAAGGTATCTTCAGAAATATCTAGGTTTTTTCCCGCTAACAACGATCTTTGTTGGGTTAAACTATCAGCATGATTTTTAAATTCGACTGGGTCGAGGGCGCGGGCTCTAGCTAATCCCTGGAAATCGGTCGCTTGATAGAAAACGTTTAAATCAAAAGGTTCTTTATGGAGTTTATTATAATTAACGATTTCTGGCAGACGCAAGATCACAAAACGCAGCTGATTTATATCAGCTTGTCCGAGAAAATACCCTTTAAC
>JAGVLX010000104.1 GCA_020054065.1 Parachlamydiales bacterium
CCGTCGGCAGGGATGATGTCTCCCGCTTCGCACACAATAATATCATCGCGATGGAGATCGGTAGCTAAAACCTGCTCTTCGACACCATTCGTGACTTTGCGGGCATGTGTGTGGGTCTGAGTTTTCTTTAAGCTGGCGACTTGCGCTTTGCCGCGGCTCTCAGCGATCCCTTGAGCAAAATTTGCGAACAAGACGGTAAACCATAGCCATACCGCAATATGCACTTCAAAAGCGTTTAAGGCGCTCTTCAAATAGCTTTGAATCAGTAAAAAAGTGACAAGTAGTGTGCTGACATAGGTGACGAACATCACTGGGTTGCGCGCCTGCACAAAAGGGTTCAGCATGGTCAGGGATTGTTTCAAGGCTGAAACTAAATGCTCTTTTTCCAACCAAGAAAATCGTTTTTTTTTGGCCATCTAAAATACCTGTCCGTCGCGATTTAAGAAAATTTCTACAATAGGCCCAAGGGTCAGCATAGGCAAAAAGGTTAACGAGCCGACAATGACAATGATGAATAACACAAGCACTCCGAACATCAACGTGTCTAGCGGCAAGGTGCCTGAAGAAGGGGGAACTTTTTTCTGTTCGGCAAATAATCCGGCAACCGCAATTCCCGGAAATAAGATCGCCAACCGCCCCATCAACATCACAAATCCTAAGGACCAATTAAAATAATCTCGATTGGCATCCAAACCGCCGAACGCGCTGCCATTATTTCCCGCGCCTGAAGCAAACGCATAGGCGAGTTCGCTTAAGCCATGCGGCCCCTTATTGGTGAGTGCTTCTGTGGCACTGGGCAGATAGATCGAGATTCCTGAACCAATCAAGATCAGTGCAGCCGGAGTCAACACCGCAAACATCACCCACTGAATTTCATTTTTGCGGATTTTTTTTCCTAAATATTCAGGGGTCCTTCCGATCATCAGCCCGCACAAAAACACGGTTAGCAAGACAAACATGACCATACCGATTAATCCGACCCCCACTCCACCAATGATGATTTCTCCTAAGAGGATGTTAGATAAGGCCAGTCCGCCGGAAAGTGGAGACAAGCTGTCCATCATCGCGTTCACCGATCCGTTTGAGGTTGCCGTAGTCGAAATGGCCCATAATAGGCTGTCGAGTATTCCGAAACGCACTTCTTTCCCTTCCAGATAAGCGACGTTGCCGATAGATGGATTCAATTGAAACTCCGAAGAGATCGCGAGGATGAGGGCGACTCCCCATAAAGTTGCCATCACCGCCAACAGGGTTAATGCATGCCTCTTCGCATCGGTCATCAGTCCATACATGTATACGCTGGCGGCCGGAATGATGAGGATCGCCAATGTTTGCAGAAAATTGGAAAGCGGAGTGGGGTTTTCATACGGATGGGCGCTGTTTGTATTAAAAAATCCGCCTCCATTTGTGCCTAACTGCTTAATCGCAATTTGGGAGGCTGCCGGCCCTTGTGGTAGCGTTTGAGAAGCTCCTTCCAACGTCGTCACGGTTGTATAAGGATGTAAATTTTGAATGACGCCTTGGCTAACCAGCCCAAGACTTAAAATGATCGACAGGGGCAGCAGGACATAAAGCACCGAACGGGTCAAGTCTACCCACACATTGCCGATCGTCGAATGCAATTCCGAACGGATGCCGCGGATGAGGGCAAGCAGGACAGCAAATCCGCTGGCAGCACTCAGAAAGTTTTGAACCGTGAGGCCAGCCATTTGAGTGAAGTAGCTTAAGGTGGTTTCTCCAGCATACGCCTGCCAGTTCGTGTTAGTGGTAAAGCTCATGGCGGTATTAAAAGCGAGGGGCACGGGCACATTGGGCAAGTTTTGCGGATTCCACGGCAGGTAAGCCTGGAATAGCTGGAGCAGAAAAACGGTGCCAAAGCCAAACAGATTAAACCATAAAAGGTTCATTCCATACTGGTAGGCGGTCATTTGGGTGCGCGGATCGATGAGGCAGAGGCGGTAGATCCATCGTTCGGCGGCTGTGTCGGCACTGCGGTCAAAAACCTTTACGAGATAAATTCCTCCAGCATAGATTAATCCCCCTAAGACTAGGATAAAAACAAACAGCTCTAACCAGCTATGAAAATCCATGTTGCAACTCTAAAATTTTTCAGGATAAACAATGGTGTAAATGAGATAAGCAAATAAAAATAATCCGACGATGCCAGCAAGGATGAAATCCATAATTCACAGGGGGTTGATCACTAGATTATTAATAGCTTATATATTAAATATTTGAAAGGATTTGTCGCGGTCTCTAGAAATTTAGAATTAGGAAATGGAATGCTTGTTTGAATTAAATTTATTTAGTGCCTATGCTATTTCCTAATACCTAATTAGTTTAGGAGTTTTATGGATGTTAGTGCCACCAATCGAGATTGGGATGATTTTCAATTACAGCCTTTATTTCCTACTGTTCAGACGGATGATACACAGCCGTTTCCGGGTTTGAGCGTCATTGAGAGTTCTGAATCTAATGAAGCTCCTAAAGCAGCTCCTTGTTCATCTGACGCGTCTTATCAGTCTGAAGAGAGTCGTGCAAGGAAAACGCGCTCTAAAGTACGTTTACGCACGGATGATGCTGCTATCCAGTCAGGGATAAAAAAAAGACAAAGGAAGATTAGGGTTATTAAGGAAGCACAAGAAAAGTTTCCGATTCCGGATACATTAACAGACTATAGAAGAAAATGTGCGCGTCAGGGTATCACCCCCGACAAAAATAGATTGGAACAGATCCGACGCGGTTTTAAGAAACAATTGTCAGAATACTATGCCGAAAGAACCAGAGCTCTTGAAATTGCTGTAGAAGAACTCACAGAGAAAAATAGGAAGCTTGAAGAGGAAAATCAACGCCTGCGAGCTGGCATCAGGTAACATTATTTCTTATAGAAAAGAATGAAGAGATTGATCGCAACCGTTACGATAATGCAAACGTGCCGCGGAAGCGGCACGTCCTATTTGGAGCTTGTAGAAGTGCCGCTTCCGCGGCACGTTTGCATCATGTCTATCAACCCATAGCTGCGGCGCAAAATAGCGCCTTGCTATGGGCTATTGATAGAAATGTCGCTCCGCGACAAAAAC
>JAGVLX010000028.1 GCA_020054065.1 Parachlamydiales bacterium
ACCTGCCGCCTTTGGCGTAGGGCTTTAACCAAAACAACAACACAATCCCTAACGTCAAAATAAGCGCACCCGGATAGGTCAACCAATACTTGGCCGGATCGCGGTTGACGACAATCTGGGCGCGTTGGACTTGTGAATTGTCCAGCGGATCAATATTCGCTAGATAAAAACGGTAACCATCCCACGTTTGATGCACAGCGTTCATGCGTAGACGTTTTTTTAGTATGTGCCCTGTTTGTTTATCGACAACTTGAATATCCGCTTCATACGCATACGGTTGTGTGGAATTCGGATACGACACTGCACGCGCATCATGCAAGCGAATGTGATAGGGAAGCGTATAGACCGCCGGCTGAAACCGGACGAGATAACGTCCGCCCAGCACTGGCCATTTTAATCCCGACGCATACCGATCATAAGGAAGATGGATCGCTTCTTGATTTCCTTGTTCCGACAACACTAACACGATTTTCGGTTGATTCTCTTCTAATTTGACCGAAGCTTCTTTAGGCGTATATACCGGGATTAAAGGGGCTTCTAGAATAATTGTAGGTGGATTATCGTAGGGCATGGGGATTTGGCTTAAATGCAATCCATAAGTACGCAGCTGTGAACTCATTTCCGCTGCTTTCTCTTCCGGCCGCATTCCTACCGGTTCAACGTGTTCGAAAATTTTGTGCAGTACCGGCGATAATGGCCGCCCTTCCGGATAATCCCAGCTGGATGTGCGAAACCATTCTTCTAAAAAGGCCACAACAACTTCCGGCAGCGGATACCCTGCTTTTTCGCACCCTTTTTTCAATTCAGCCAAAGGGGGGGCCAATGCTTCGCCAGTTCCCAACGCTTCGCCAAAGATCGCCGCAAGTCTTAGCAGCGCCATCCGTCGTCCTGTTTCGCGGTCGAGGCTTTGCGGAATTTCCAACGGAAGTGTATACCCTCCGAAACCTTTGTCATACACATTTAAAAGTTCTGGCTGATGGGTATTGAATTTTTTATAGCTGACGCGTCCGTATTGATCGATAGCGTAGACATGGTCATTGTCATCTTCATCGCGAATGGCAAGGATGACAGGATGCATTTTAATATCAACGGTAAACGGCAGCATTCCCATCCGTGGGTGCTGCAAATTGTAGTTTTGTAAGGCATCTGTGCCGGTCAAAGGAATATGCAGGTGTTCATTTGGAGAGAACTTTAATGTCAAACCCGGTTCTTCCAATGAGAGTTCGTAGGGAACTGAATTTTCCGACAAAGAAATCGTCTTGATCTCCGTTCCATTTTCAGTATTCTTGATGATCAGTTCGGCATGTGCGGCATAATAGCTCCTAACCTCTTCATGCGGGTCTTTAGCTAGTCGCGAGAGGACATTTTTATGCTTGTACCACCCCTCAAAGCGGGTTTGGATGTGCGGCACATAGCCCGCTAGTTGCAAATCAAGGTCTGGGAAGAGTGGCGAAGGTTTCAGATAATAATGCCCTGCAAGATCTTTATGGAGGGGATAATACGCGATTGTGCCATCCCGCTTCTCCACTTGGACGACATACGTGTCAGGCAAAAAGATGCTCTCGCGTCCGCTGCCTTCCGAAATTGCCATATTCCCTTGCACGCCGAAAACGATTTTGACCATGACACCGGCGATGACCATGAGCAAGCCCAGATGGGTGATCAAAAAAGGGATGTGGTGCTGCTTAAAAGGCCATCGACGCAAGGCGGAAATGAGAATATTGATAAAAAAACCGACAAGCAGCAATTGAAAGAGGGGGTTCGTATACGTGAACAAAGCCGCATATTGATGGGATTGCGTGATCGATTCAATCAATGTTCCCACAATGACGAATAACGCGGTGCAGACGATCAGGATAATGGCGAAATAGATGCTGCCTAAAAAGGTGTATATCGCCTTCATTCTTCTGGGAGCTCCTCGATCAAACCAAAACTATTGGCGAAAGTAATGATTTCTGTCCGGTGCTGCCACATCGATTCGGGAGGTCCAACCGCTTTGATGGTGTAATCGGCCCGTTTTTGTTTATTGATGGCGCTGGTTTGCGAGGGGGCCGGCCGTTTCAAGATTCGATAATAATCGGGGCCGATTTGCATCGCCCAACCTAACACGATCACCGGTTGTCCCTTTAAATTGCCTTGGGCTTCGAATGAAAATCCGGAAAAGCCGCCATATGCCTCAGGCTTGATTTGATAATCGCCTTCTTTTAACCCCTCCAATTGTCGCTTCCACCGGGCGAGTTGGGCCTGAGGCGGAATACGCTCATGCCAATCATCGGAAGGAAAATTATGGACAACGATCGAAATCTTATCAGCCCCTTCGCCGATGATCCATTCGCAAAGCGGTAATGTTGTCTCAGCATTCGTTTGAGTTTCAGAGGGTTCTATACAGAACCACGGGGATGGAACAATCGCCTGATAAACGGGAAAGCGTTTAACATTCTGACTATAAATAGGATCGTTACGTCCTTGGATTGCTTTCGTCTTTTTTAGGGCATGGTGGTCTGAGTTTCCACATCCTGCTAAAGCGAATAAAAAAAGGGCAAAATTTAAGCAAAGATAGGGGTTCATCGACTTCAAAAAGTTAACGTTTTGTCTTTTAAAATAATAAATTTAGAGATTAAATTGCATTAGAACTTGTTGTACAAATCATACATCAAATTGGACTTGCTTCATGGACGAACTTTTTGGATCCGGCCACTTCGATGTCGCGTTTTTTGACGAGATGTATGCTAAATACAAGGCTGATCCCAACAGCGTCGAACCCTCTTGGCAAGAGCTATTTCAGCAAATCGATCAGGAAAATCGGGTCTCTGCCAAGCCTGTGTCTGCAAAGCAGATGCCCGTGGATCAAACCGCTCGCATCGATCAGTCGGTAGCGGTCACTCCGCTGCCGCAAGCTCAAAAAAAAGAAGCCGAAATGCGCATCCGGGAGTTGATCCAGGCGTATCGCATTTACGGCCATCTGATGGCGCATTTGAACCCGCTAGATGAAAATCCTCCGCCAGAGCCTCCAGAATTGAATCTGAATACGTTGGGATTCCGTTTGCCGGAACTTGAAATGTTATTTCCCACCCTCGGTTTGCTGGATCAAGAGGTTGCAACATTAAATGAGATCATCGATACGCTGCGCTTGATCTACTGCAATAAGATCGGAGTGGAATATGTCGGAACGCACAGTACGGAGATGGAAAAATGGCTGCAGGATCATATTGAGCCGAGCCGTTTTCGCTTAAATCTATCCATCGATCAGAAGCAAATGATTTTGCAGCAGCTGAATAAATCGGAGCTATTTGAATCGTTTCTCCATACCAAATATGTCGGACAAAAACGGTTTTCTTTAGAGGGTGGGGAAACCTTAATCCCGATTTTGGAGGCGATCATCGAAAAAGCGGCCGCTTTGAATACGGACGAATTTATTATCGGAATGGCGCACCGCGGGCGCTTAAACGTGCTATGCAACATCATGAATAAGTCATATACCGATATTTTTTCCGAATTCGAAGATCATTACATTCCCGACTCGTATGAAGGGACCGGCGATGTGAAATACCACAAAGGATTTTTTTCCGAAATTTTAACGCTAGGCGGGCATCGCATCAGCGTCACCCTGACGCCTAATCCAAGCCACTTAGAATCGGTAGACCCAGTTGTCGAGGGACAAGCGCGAGCGCGTCAAGCCCAGAAAGGGGATTTAGCTAAACATGAACGCGTTTTGCCGATTCTGATCCATGGTGACGCGGCGATTTCAGGCCAAGGGGTGGTGTACGAAACGTTGCAGCTGAGCAAAGTGCCAGGGTATACGACTGGGGGAACGATTCATATCGTCATCAATAATCAGATCGGATTTACCACCATTCCTTCCGAAGCACGTTCGACACACTATTGCACCGATATCGCACAGGCATTTGGCTGTCCGGTCTTCCATGTCAATGCCGAAGATCCCGAAGGATGTTTTTATGTCAGCCAGCTAGCGGTTGAAATGCGGCAAAAATTCCATTGCGATGTGTTTATCGACATGTTGTGTTATCGCAAATATGGCCATAATGAATCGGATGAACCCGCTTTCACGCAACCGCTGGAATATAGCATCATTAAAAAGAAAAAAACGATTCGCGAGCTTTATCGTGATTCATTGATCCATCAAGGCGTATTAGAAAAATTCATGGCCGAACAACTGGAAGGGGAATTTAAAAAAGCGCTTCAAGTGGCGATGAAGATGACCAAAGATCAAATCACCGATCAGGCTAAAACTAAAAAGATCAAAAAAGAGACTAAGTCTGAAGAAAACCTCTTTAAACCAGTCGAAACAGGTGTTCCTTTAAAAGTCTTACAGGCGCTGGCCCTGCGGTTTTGCTCCGTGCCCGAAGATTTCAATATTCACCCCAAAGTCCAACATGGAGTTTCCGAGCGATTAGCTTCGGTGATGCAGCTGCCTGATGCGAAACAAGTGGATTGGGGAACAGCTGAGCTGCTGGCCTATGCAACCTTGCTGGTTGAAGGGGTTCCCATCCGCATTTCAGGGCAAGATTCTTCACGGGGAACATTCAGCCATCGCCATGCGATTTGGATCGATCAGGAGATCGAGAAACGGTATTCACCGCTTAGCCATCTCGAAAAAGATCAAGGACGTTTTGAAATTTATAATTCACCGCTGTCAGAGTTTGCCGTCCTGGGTTTTGACTATGGGTATAGCATGGCCTATCCTGAATCATTGGTGATCTGGGAAGCGCAATTCGGCGATTTTGGCAATGGCGCTCAGGTCATCATCGACCAATATATTGCCACTGCCGAACAAAAATGGGGCAAAAAGGTAGGAATTACTTTGTTCCTTCCACACGGGTATGAAGGGCAGGGGCCGGAACATTCATCGGGAAGGATCGAACGCTTTTTGACCCTCGCCGGCCGTGACAATATGATCATTGTCAACCCATCAACACCTGTGCAATTTTTCCATTTACTGAGACGGCAAATGATCCGTCCCATGCGCAAACCTCTCATCGTCTTTACTCCGAAGGCACTGTTGCGCCTGCCTGCTTGCGTCAACCCCATTACCGATTTTAGCCAAGGGCATTTTGAAGAGATTTTAGAAGACCAGGAAGCTAATCCTGCACTTATCAAGCGTTTGGCTTTCTGTAGTGGACACATCTACTACGACCTGGCTGCCGCAAGAGAGGCTAACAAAGCCAAAGACCTTGCGGTGGTGCGGATCGAGCAGCTGTATCCGACAAATAGTGAGAAATTAAAAGAGATCATGCAGAAATATCCGCATCTCGCCGAATGTTTATGGGTACAACCGGAACCAGAAAATATGGGTCCTTGGGATTATATCAAGCCGGTTTTGCAGGCATTGCTGCCCAAAGAGATTCCGCTACGTTATATTGGACGGCAGCGCAGTGCGGCTCCGGCAGTGGGATCGCATGCCTTGCATAAAAAAGAACATGCAGCGATTCTTGAGGCAGTCTTTCCCAAAAAACCGGAAAATGAAATTGATATCGGTGCGATGCAAAGGGTTTAATACAAGATAAGGATCATTATGAAACAAGAGATCACAGTGCCTCCTATGGGAGAATCCATTACTGAAGCGACGATCGGAACGATCATTAAGCCTTCCGGATCCACTGTGGGGATGGATGATGAAATCCTTGAATTGGAAACAGACAAAGTGAACCAAGTGCTGCATGCACCGCAAGGAGGCGTGCTGCAACTGAGCGTTGAAACCGGGCAAGTCGTTAAAATCGGCCAAGTCGTCGGATATGTCGATCAAGACGGCAAGCCAGCTGAAGCCAAACCTAAAGCGGAAGCCCCTGCGCAACCTCAATCTAAAGAAACCGCCCCTCCAAAAAGTGCACAGCCCGCCCCGCCAAAACCTGCCGCTGCGCCTGCTAAAGGCGGCGCACGCATGATGAAAGAGGAGTTCCTTGCCGACTTGCAAGGCGAATCGCAACCTGCCCCTGAAAAACCTGCCAAACCCAAACCCGCTTCTGGGCCAGCGCCTGCGCCGAAAGCCCCTCCAGCGTTGCCTAGGAGTGCTCCCTCGCTGCCCATTGGCGAGCGGCGCGAAACACGTAAACGGATGTCAACAGTGCGTAAAGTGATTGCGGCGCGGATGGTAGAAGCGACGCAAACCACCGCGATGCTGACCACGTTCAATGAAATCGATCTGTCCAATGTCATCGCGCTGCGCGATAAGTATAAAGAGCCCTTTCAAAATAAATACGGATGTAAACTAGGGTTTATGTCGTTCTTTGTCAGCGCGACAGTTGAGGCGTTGAAAGCGGTTCCGGAAGTGAATTCGTATATTGATGGCGAGGAGCTAGTTCATCGTGAGTATTACGATATTGGGATTGCTGTTTCTACCGAGCGGGGAGTTGTTGTTCCAGTGATCAGAGATGCGGACCAGCTCAGTTTCCCAGAAATCGAGTTAAGAATTGAAGCCTTTGCTCGTAAAGCCCGCGAAGGGTCTCTTGCGCTTGAAGATTTGCGCGGCGGCGGCTTTACGATTACCAATGGCGGCGTATTCGGCTCGCTGTTCTCCACACCCATCCTACAGCCGCCACAAAGTGGGATTTTAGGCATGCACAAGGTGCAAAAAAGAGCCGTGGTCGTCGATGATCAAATCGTCATCCGCCCCATGATGTATGTAGCATTAAGCTATGATCACCGTGTCATCGATGGAAAAGAAGCGGTGACCTTCTTGATGCAAATTAAAAACTACCTGGAAGATCCTAGCCGGCTATTATTGGAAGTATAAATTCATGGCAGCCAAATTTGATGTTGTAGTGATCGGATCGGGACCGGGAGGCTATGTTGCCGCTGTCCGCGCGGCTCAATTAGGGTTTAAAACAGCCATTATCGAAAAAAATCCCACGTTAGGCGGCACCTGCCTAAATATCGGCTGCATCCCTTCTAAAGCTCTTCTTCAGTCGACAGAACTTTACATCAAGATCCTTGAGAGCAAAATTCATGGGATCAGCACCGGTTCCGTGACGTTCGACTGGAACCAAATTCAACAGCGCAAAGATAAAGTCGTAGACTCGCTTGTGACTAGCGTTGCGGTACTCATGAAAAAATATTCTATCGAACGGTTTGAAGGCACGGGAGAGTTTTTTTCGCCCACCTCCATCCAAGTCACTAAGGATGGAAACAAACAAGAGATTGAAACCACCTACGCGATCATTGCAACCGGATCGATTCCCGTTGCGTTGCCATTTCTGCCGTTTGATGAAAAACACGTGGTGTCTTCTACCGGAGCCCTAAGTTTATCCGAAGTACCCAAAAAACTATTGGTCATTGGTGCTGGGATTATTGGCGTGGAGATTGGATCGGTGTATCGCCGCTTAGGCAGCGCGGTCACCGTCGTCGAAATGCTGGACCGGATCTGTCCGACAGTGGATGCAGGCATTGCCCGCACTCTGCAGCGGATCTTGACCAAGCAGGGAATGGAGTTCAAATTGTCTGCGAAGTTGTCCGGAGCGGTCATCGATGGCGGCAAAGTCAAGGCAACGGTTCAGATGGGAGATAAGACTGACGTCTTGGATGCCGATGTGATTTTAGTGGCAATCGGCCGCAAGCCCTATACTGCCGGGCTTGGACTGGAAAAAATTGGCCTGAATCCCAATCAGCAGGGACAAATCGAAGTGAATGGCGATTTTCAAACGCAAATTCCCCATATTTATGCGATTGGGGATGTCGTTGATGGACCGATGCTTGCTCATAAAGCTTCTGAAGAAGGGGTGGCTGCCGCGGAAGTGATTGCCGGGCTGCGTCCGCATATGAACTATTTGGCCATTCCCAACATTGTTTACACCCATCCTGAAGTGGCTGCGGTGGGGATGACCGAGGAAGAAGCAAAAGCTGCTGGTCTGCAATTATCCATTGGTCAATGTTTGTTCAAAGGCAATGCACGCGCCCGTTGTAATGCAGACGATGAAGGACTTGTCAAAATCATTGCCGAGAAAACATCCCAACGTCTCTTGGGGATGCATATCCTCGGAGCGGGCGCTTCAGAAATGATTGGCGAAGGCGTAGTCGCGCTCGAGAAAAAGCTTACTGTTGAGGCGCTTGGTACGATGTCGCATGGCCATCCGACAATGTGTGAAGCGATCAAAGAAGCTTGCCTCCAAGCTGTCGGCAAAGCGATTCATATCTAAATATATTCATTGTGCTGGGTGGCCATCCGCTTCTGACCACAAAATAACAAGATTAAGTAGGAGCTGCCTACGGCAGGCAGGATAGGCAGGATAATAAAGTAACCATGATGACCAGGATAACCAGGATAAAATACGGGATAGAAAATTGTTTGATTTGGTTTTTATTATTCTAAATTAGATTCATAGTGTGCTGATTTATCTGTTCTTTCTCTATCCTGGTCATCATTGTTATTTTTTATGTAATCCTGCCGATTATCCTGTTAGTGGAATTTATGAAAAGGTTTACTAGATTGACGGCCTCTTTTAAGATAGGTCCTCATTAGTCTAATCAAGGGGGATTTATGCAAGGTGTGAGCGGATTTGTCGGGGCCTTACCAGGAACATCGACCCACTACAAAAGAATCGGCATTGGTTTAGCCAGTGTGGCAGGGGTCGCATTATATTATCAGTCGCCATGGAGCGCTCTTTTAGCAGGATTTGCTGCAGTTGCGGCATTTGCAGTCAAAAACGTCAAACAAACACACGAAGCTGCCTTACTCGTTAAACAGGCGGTTACCCAATTTTTTAAAGGGATCTGTGATCATGTTCGACTGTGTATTTGGAGTCCAAATAATCCCTATGGTTCTGATGATCCAAATAAGGTGAGTGATGCAGATAGAATGGATGAATTTATCAACACTCTCCAGTCTAAACATTATATTGAACTCAATGATAGAAACGATATGAAGATCTGTCAAACACTCCAGGCAGTGATTGAGTTTACCTTAGCTGTGCTTAAAGAGACGAAACAAATAGATTTTATTTGGGGGGTGATTGAAACGCCTCGACCTTCAACACCTCTTTGTAAAAAAGTGAGCCACGGAAACATAGATCCCAGCAAATATATTGTTCAAGAAAGTGAAGTGGTTCTACAAAGCTTACTCAAACATAGAGGTGTTAAAATTTATAGCATTTATCCTGATTCGGGAAACCCACTAAGACCGGATGAACTGAGTGTATACCAGGGAAATCTAGCGCAATTTTCTGAAACCCTTTCCGATGTGCCTTTGAAGCTGTCGAGTCCTGATAACGTAAATTTAGTCTATCTATTTTCTGATCATGTTAAGAATATGTACGCTTTTTCTATGCGGATGACTGGAGAATCAAAATGTGAAATGTGGCTAGGTTCTTTTAATGCAGTCAAAAATCGAATTCTAGAATTAAGGAGCTCCATCATTCAAAATGGCGGTCCCGATTTTACGCATGGAATCTTTGGAAGATAAACAGATGTTGGACAAGACATACAAGACGATCAGGACATTCACGACAACACCACCAAAAGCAGCTCATGTTCTGGTCTTGAATGTCTTGTATGTTCTGATCGTCCTGTGCAATTAATAATTGTGGGAATGTCCGCAGCCGCATGAGGAACGGGCATTACGGTTCGTGATTTTAAAACCAGCTGTCAATCCATCCACATAATCAATCTCAGCCCCTCTTAAACGCTTGGCTGATCCTTTATTCACGTGGATCTTGATCCCTTCGCTTTCAAAAATCTCATCATCTGCTTCGGCTTTGTCCGAAAAATCCAGAATGTATTCAAATCCGCTGCAGCCGCCCATGCGGTCGCCAAAGCGGATTGCCCATCCTTCTTTTCCATCTTCTTTTGCGAACTGGATGAACTTCTCAGCTGCTTTTTTCGTTAGCGTAATGGTGTCAGGATCGGAATCAGGTTCTTTTAACAACTTGTTCAAGCGTGAAAGCAACCGCTCAATCTCTTCATCTTTCTTGCCGTGTCCGTACATTCCTGCTTCCAAAGTTTCCCAGGTTGCCGCATGGCATCCTACACAATGCAAACCTGCATTGGTGATTTCTTGGGAAAGCTTCTGGGCTTTGTTCGGAAACATCCCTAAAATTTGCTCGATCGTCATTTGACGGTGAATCGTGTCTTGCATACATCCCTACCTTTTAGAACTTGATTTTGACATTTCCGCATTTAATTTTACACTGGCAAGCGAGCCGCTCGTCGCAGGTGCCGTCGCCAAGAAAATCTTTCTCTTCTTGGGTCGGTGGTGTTAAATTTTCCTTGCCTTCGACAATCTCGATGACACAGGTGCCGCAAACACCTTCAGTACAAGCAAAAGGGACGCCTGCATCTTCGCACGATTGGGCGATGGGGGCATCTTCTGGTAATTCAACTTCATCACCATTGTCTTGGAAAATTAACTTAGGCATTAAAGACTTACTCCTTGCAAACTCATAATATTTATTAATTGAATATTATGAATTAGCAAGGAGTTAAAATCAACAGAAATCTTTAGTTTACGGCGGCTTAGTTGTCCGATTCACCACTGAGCCCGAGAGCTCGCTGAGAAGAATGAGATTGGGAGAGTTAACCATTATTTTTTTACGCTTTATTCGGCATGGCGACTATATACTATAACTTTTCTCAATTCTCTCATATTTACTCAATGATCTCTGTGACTCAGTGGTTATTTTTAATAATGCCGTTTACGATTCGGTCGTTTTGCGTTTTTTTTGCTTAGGTTCATTTGTAATTTGTGGCTCTAACGTTTGAGATCTATGATAGAAGGTTTCTTCCGTAAGAATCACTCCATCAATCTGATCGCAGACGTCGGTTTTCATTTTACGCTCTTCGTATCCATAACTATCGACATATAATTTTTTTAAACGTTCCATATCTGTTAGCATCGGAGCGATCATCTTCGCTTTTCCAAGATTAAATTTACCTTCGGCGACGGTTGAGCCCATCTCTTTTGAGAAGGTAAGATGCGTCAGCACTTGTCCTTGATACGGAATATAGAAGGTATTGTCACCTTTCTTTGGATACATTTTTTCTAATTCGACATACCGATTATTTTTCATCTCCAAGATCTTTTTAAACGATTCAAACAAATCGC
>JAGVLX010000114.1 GCA_020054065.1 Parachlamydiales bacterium
CAGCATCTGGTTTGAACTGGTTGATGCTGTTAAGGGTGGTGCGATAATTGAGCTGGTCGATCTGACGGCGTGTGCGCCGTCGTTTGGAAGCAAGAGGTTGATCGAAAGGAGCATAGAGTTTCAATTCACGAGTTGCGGGATAAGTCACAACTTCCTGAATGGGTGGATCTTTTAAATAATCACTGGTAAGGACTTGGATTGTGTGGCCCCGCTTTGCTAGTTGGTCGGCGATTTGACGGCATTCGATCTCATATCCTCCCAGCACGACCGGAGGAAATAAATTTGTTATGATCAAGATCCGCATATGACGCCTTGCTTAAAAATTAAAATTATATTAATTGTTATAAATTAAAAATTTAAGATAATTTGGGAGAGCTTTGTTGTAAAATTCACCACTGAGCCAGTGCGATCACTGAGAAAATTTGAGATAGGGAGAGTCAGGGCTGTTTTTCCCACTTTGTGGCATTCCTAAGCCTGTCATCATATTTAAAGCTTTGGCTTTGACTGTCCTGGAAATATTCATATTCTTCTCATGTTCTCATATTTTCTCACTGATCTCACTGACTCAGTGGTTATTTATGCAACAACGCCATTAGGGAGCTGATTTTTCGCTCAGCAACCACTCCATTTTAAGGATGTGTATACATAAGCACCTGTTAACTAGTCTGTTAAAACAAGAATTGTCGTAAGTGGAAGAAATATGCTAGATAAGAATGATAAACCTGCTTCCGGCCACTATGGGTCACCCCGCAAAATTATTAAAGAAGTCAGTTTAGAAAATATCGGCGAAGCCCTGGACATGAAAAAGAATGTCTACGGAATTTTGCGCCATATTCCCTTAATTCTTATATCGACGTTGATCTTTACTGCGCTTTTCTCGTACCTCTCCTATAAATTGCTGCATACCTATTCCGCTGATGCGGTTTTGATTTTTCAGGAAAGTGAAAAAGTGCAAAACACTTCAGACAGCAATTTTGAACAATTGCACCTGACATTGGCGTCAGCTGTGGAGATGGTCACCCTTCCAGCTAACTTAAAAGCAGTCAAATCGATTCTGGGACTCGATTTGACTGTTGAGCAAATCAAGCAGATGATCGCTGTCGATGTGGCGGGTAAAAACTCGAACTTGATCAATATCAGTGTGTCGGCTGATAATCCAAGCCTTGCGATTGATATTGCGAACACATTGGCCAATGTGGCGGTAAGAAATAGCCAGCAGCTTAGCCAAAAGCAGCTGCAGTCGGCCTACAAGTTTTTTGAAAACCAGCAGGCTGACCTTAAAACCAAGCTCCAACAGCAGTTGGCGACCATCGCACAATTCCGTCAAGAACATCGCCTGACCGGCGTGGATATCTTTTCAACCAACACGGGCACTTCTTTAACCGAAGCGGAATTGCGTTTGGAAACCGCGAACAGCGATTATACAAGAATGCTAGTGGAATATGAAAACCTGAAACGGGAATATGAAAAAATTCCGGATAAAATCCCGAAATCCGCATTGGATGCTGAAGGTAGTGCAATGAAAAGCCGGGTGGTGCAAATCCAGCTTGCTTTACTAGATGCACGCTCGCGATTGGCTCCCGACAATCCTAAAATCAAAGCCTTAGAACGGCAGCTGACTGAGTTATATAAAGCCTCTGAAAATGCTGATGACCCCAACACTCCCAAAGTTTATGAGGTCAATCCACTGAAAGAAAAGTTAAATCTTGAGCTAATGACAATGAACGCACGTTTGCGTGCTGCCCAGAAGCTGAAAGAAGAGATGTCTGAAAATGTACGTAATCTACATGAAGACATGAACAAAATGACCCAAGTGCAGATGCGGTTTACCCAGTTGGTGGGTGAAAAACTCCAACTTGAGGATCAAATCAAAGCAAACGAAACTAGAATGCGCTCGGTTGAAGTGGGACAAAACTTGGGCAAAAGCGATATAGAATTATACCATGAAGCGGACAAAGCGTTTTCTCCTGAAAATTCGATCCTATATATGCTCCTACCTATAGTTGGATTCCTGTTAGGTTCAGGTTTAGGAGTCGCTTCTTCCTTTACGTTGGAATTTTTTGATAAGAAAATCCGCACACCGAAACAATTGGATATTTCCTACAATGTGCCATGCATTGCCTGCATTCCAGAAATGCACCATCTCGAACGCTCGAATGCCCAAAAGAAATTGCTTTCATACGTACGAACCATTGTCGAGCGGCTAAACTTAATTGCCGGACCTTTCAGGGTTTTGACGGTATTGAGTTCACAAGAAGGCGAAGGTAAAAGCACATTTGCATTCTTTTTAGCCCAATATTATCAGCAGATTGGCAAGAAAGCCATTATCGTCGAATTCGATTACCGACCCAACCCCCATTACGATTCACATGAAGAACCCGCCAAAGGATTGGAAAATTATTTGATGGGTCAAGCGACTGTCAATGAAATCACCTATCAAGGGAATCCTCATCGCATCAAAGCCCACTATGATCCGGCCATGAAAGAGCTAGTAAAAACCAATAAAATGGATCAAATGATGCAGGAGCTTAAAGAGCAATATGACATCATCATTATTGACTCGCCTGGCATTGTCGACGATGAATATGCCATCAACCTCATTGAACTGTCGCAAGCTAGGCTCTTCGTCATCGGTTCGTCAAAGGTCAATAAAGGAATTGTCGATTCCAGCCTAAAAAAATTGGACGATTATCATTTGGCTCCCTCAGCGCTAATTTTCAACCGCGTATTGGCCCTCTATTTAGATGATCCAAAAATTTTGAAAGAGTTTGAATCGGAACAAGGCCAATGGATGAAAAAACTCACCACCTTGATAAAAAGGTAACGTGAAGAATTATGGAAGCTGCAACTCCAACCGTTATACGATCACTTGCCTACTCCTTTCTGGCTGTTTGTGCGTTTACACTCATCTTTTCAGGCTGCTGCAAAATAGCTGAACGGCGTCCCCCCGTCTTCTGGTACAACGAGTGGGATGTCGAAGATGCTGTATTCACCACTTGCGGCGATCCTTGGGAAGAATGCAAAATTGATTTGGAGTTTGAGTGCTGCGAGGAAGAGGTGTCAGGCGATAAAGGTTCAACCGACCCTTACCAACCTTTAGTGGAAGAATATAGGATTTCAAATGGCGATAGCTTGGATATCTCTGTATTTGGAGACGAAGACACAAATATCAATAACCTTGTTGTAGCGCCGGATGGAAAAATTTACTATTTATTCCTGGATGGCATTCCAGCTAAAGAACGGACCATCGACGAAGTTCAAAAAGACCTTCAAGAAAAGCTTAGGAATATGTTCATTGAGCCAAGGGTCACTGTCATGCCGCGATTCATGTCCAATCAAGCAGTGATCATTCTTGGACGCGTCAACCGTCCGGGCCTCTATCCTCTCTACCGCTCGTTGACAGTCCGTCAGGGCCTCGGACTTGCTGGAGGCATCGTATCTCAGCGTGAGTTAGTGAACAATGTGTCTAATTCCAGCCAGGTGCAGGTTTCCTCAAACTACAATATTCCAGTCGTCGATTTAAAAAACTCGTTCATCATTCGGAAAGGCAAAAAAATGGATATGAACTTTGAAAATCTGATCAATCATCCCGATCAAGCAGAAGATATCATTTTAAAACCCGGTGACTACATCTATATTGCTTCTGACGAACGTCCGGGTGTCTTTATGCTAGGTAATGTTCTAGGTCCGCAAGTCATCCCGCATCGGAATGACCTGACCTTGCTTCAAGCGATCGGTGCCGTAGGAGGCTGGACCCGCGGATTTCCTTATTCGGCCGATGTCAATGACTGCTTAATCATTCGCGGTTCCCTAGATTGCCCAAAAGTCGCCCAAGTCAATTTATGCGACTTAATCTATGGAAAAACTCGTGATATTCCACTCGAGTCGGGCGACATTGTCTATGTCCATAACAAAAACTTCCGTTTCGGCCGACAATTGATACGAATTGCGTTAAACTCCTTTGTCAGCACATTTGGCGGCAACGCTGGATCCCGTTTTGCTCAGAAGACATTTAATTTTGGTGTAAGCGATGATTAAGATGCCTTCTACTCTTTTTGTTTTTATCATCAGTTGCTTATTTATTTTCCCTTTGCATGCCAATCCCCAGGAAACACCATGGATGTCTCCAGAAGAATTAGAGAATTGGCAACACCCCTACATGCGGGATGTCACCATTGAAACGTATCGAACTCCTGAGGATTTGTGTTCTCCGAAAAATCTAGCACCAGTTTACGACAGCATCAAACTGAAAGAATCAACCAGTAAACATTTAAATGCGACGGGAACCTATCGGCTCCGGATTGGCGACGTCATTTATGTTTCTCTATACGGTACAGAAGAGTTTAAAGTTCCCGTTTTAACAACAATCGATCCAACGGGAGTCGTCACTTTAATTGGAATTGGAAATATCCCGGCAGTAGGAAAAACCATCGATGAATTGCGCCTGGCGATCAATGAAAAAGTCAAAGACGAATATCCTAATTCATTAGCTTCTATTTCTGCCTCTCAATTGTTAGGTAACCAGTATACAATTTTAGGAGAGGTAAACAATCCTGGAACTTTTCCCACAACCGGCTATACCACATTGCTGACGGCTATCGGACAATCAGGTGGTTTTCCACTCCGTTCTTTCCGCTATCACACCATCGACTTTGCTGATTTGGATAAGGCGTTCTTACTGAGAGGTGGAAAAGAGTACATTCCGATCGATTTTAATGCATTAATCCGTAAAGGAGATTTGAGCCAAGATATTTTATTGCATGGAGGAGATTACATTTTTATTCCATCCCTGGTCTACAAACAGGTGTACATTATCGGCGAAGTCAATCGCGCTTCGGTGTTTACCTTTGATAAGACAACGAGTTTGATGGAAGCGATTTCATTCGCTAGAGGAACTACCATCATTGCCAGCTCACGTGCGGTGATTTTGAGGGGTGCGCTCTGTAATCCTAAGGTATACAGTGTTGACTATAAACTCATTTCGCGTGGATGTGTCCCTGATTTTCCTTTGCAAAATGGAGACATAATCTACATTCCTGCTTATAAGTTTACAGCACTGAAAGAACTCATTCGCTTAGGAATCTCCACCTTTGTCAATGCGGTGGCTGGAAATGCAGGAACCTCTTTCTTCCTTGCACTAGATCCGAATGCAGCAGGAACAAACTTTAACAACAGTATTCCTGTGATCATCAACCCGGCATTCTTTACTCCGACGACCACTGTGTCGCCTACTGCTGTTCCAGGGCAATAATAGAAATCTTGTATAATTAGATTCCTTGCCCGTGCCCTTGCAAATTAACAAGATAGGCAGGATCGCTACGCGGCAGGATAGGCAGGATGCATATTATTGCAAAAATAAGAAGCATTAAAAATATGTTATTTATTTTCATTTTTGAAATTTATATAAATCAAATCCTGCCTATCCTGCCACGTAGCGATCCTGCCTATCCTGTTAATTTTGCAAGGGCACGGGTATGGGAAAGGGTACGGGCAAGGAATTGAATGATGCAAGATGTTTTAAATGTCGCATTGGTGGTCAACCGATTCTATCCTGAAATCGGCGGAGCCGAGATCAACCTCTACCATCAAGCCAAAACCTTAGCCAAAACCTGTCAGGTTACCGTTATCTGTCCAAATCGGCTTGCATTACCAGCTTCAGAACAGCGGGATGGATTTTCGATTATCCGATACCCCGACCTGCTGAATTGGAGGAGACACACCCCTAACCTAAATAAAGTGACATTCTGCCCGCAAATATTTTGGCATCTATTAAAGCACCCCTACGATATTGTGCATGCCTTCCCTTCCATTAATCGCAACAACCAACTGGCTTTGTGGGCTGCCAAACTATCCGGAAAAAAATTTATTCTAAGCTCATTCGATTTTTTAGATTATCAGGAGTTATTAAATCGCCATGGAGCAGTTACCGAACAGTTTTTACATGAGTACCGACCGAATTTTAAGGCAACTTGGTTTTTAAAACATTGCGACCATATCTTTGCCATTTCCTTTAAAGAGGTGGAATTTTTTAAACGGTTCAATCCGAACGTCAGCTACTCTCCGGTGCCTATCTCACCCGATGAGTTTGAGCAGCCGGTAGAAAATCCTCGCTCGAAATGGAATGTTAAACCATCCGACTTTGTTTTTCTTGTACTTGGAAGGGTAGCGGACATTAAAGGGCAGGATATTGCCTTAGAGGCCTTTATATCTGTTAAAGATCAGCTCCCGGATGCCAAGCTCGTTTTTGCCGGCCGAACTGACTATGAAAGTGTATTCGTCAAACAATTAAAGGAGCGGGTTGACGCAGCCCGGGCGTCTGACCGTGTGATTTTTACCCATGAACTTCCACGAGCGGAAGTGCTAGGGTGGTTAAAATATTCCCAAGCTCATATTATCCCAGTGCGTTTTATGAACTCAGGAGCCGTTGTCATCGAAAGCTGGATGAGCGGTCTGCCTGTCATCCAAAGCGATGCGGTGGATCCAAACCTGGTCCAGCCTGGAGTTAATGGCTATTTATTCAAAAACCAGGATATTAAAGGGTTAAGTCAATCCCTTGTTCATGCCTATACGAACCGGTCGGAACTCCCCAAACTCGGTTCTAGGGGTAAGGCTCTGGTCAAAAGCGAATACACCTATGAGCGTCTAATCCAGGATTACCTTAAAGTTTATCACGAATTAACCTAACCTACTGTGTATATATAGGTTAATTTCCTTCTATTTACACTCATTTTCCTCTTAATTTTATAGAAAAATAAAGAAATTATTAATAGTAATGTTTGTTAATTATTAATTAATGTTATAATAAAAATATAATTATTAATAGGAGTGAGCTATGGAAGGAAGCGATTTAAGTTTTAGAACGATAAGACAAAGCCAAGACCTGTCTTCGACCGTTCCTTCCCAATCTATATTACTGTCCAATCCTAAAGTTAGATCCCAGATGATTACCTATCTACATAGGGGTTGTGATGATAAAACCACTCCTGAAGAAATGATTTTGTATGTGAATCATGGGGAAGAAATTGCAAAACAACTTGCTGCGGGTAAGTCACCTAGTGAAATCGGAATCTCGAAAGCAAACGCACGCGACCTTGTTTGGTATATGTTTGCCATGACAGCTAGTTATGATGAACTCTTTGTCAAGGGTGTGATCCGGATGGATGATTCCGATAAAAGGTTGTATCAGTTTCTTGATAGCTGCCACGATGATCGAGGCGGTGCTTACGAAAGGGTATCGAGCCATCTTCATTCCGCCATGGAACCTGGAAAGATGCAAAAGGGACTTGATATGGGCGATTATAAGATGCCCGGGAATTTGCGGCATATCTTGTTCTCTGATTTAAAAGACGGAACAACCTTCGTTAAGTTGGAGCCTTATGGGCTTCCTCCCTTTTGGTCCAAAGGATTTCGTTCGTTAGCTAACTTCAAAGAGTTTATAAACCATTCACTTCAATATATTAGCACTCGTTTTGTAAAAAAATCGAAAAACTACACTGCAAGACGCGAGCATTTAACAAGTGAGCAAAAGAAAAAATTCTCAACTGTAATGAACCATTTTAAAGAGCTTGCTGTAAGTCGCCAGGATAAGGATTGGGTAAAAGGACTTAAAAAAGAAGGACTTAAGCAAGGACTTTCAAGAATGGAGGAAAATCTTACAGTCGCTCATAAGGAATTTTATCAAGCAGAAGTAATGACCCTGAGTCCGCAACAAACGAAAAAGTTTATGATTGTAAATAGCATCCTTTTCTCTTTGCAGGATGAATTGAAAGAAATTAGAGAACAAGATCTTAGGAAAAGCTACACCAAAGGACGGCAAGGTTCTGAAGCAACATTACCTTCTTTTGCAGAATTCTTTCGTCAATTGAATCAGGTAGATAAAGGATAATTCGCTTACTTCTTCCTTCACACGAGGTACCTCTTCCGTGTATAGTAGTTCCCGTTTAAGGGAATTCTATGCGCATAGCTTTTTCAAGTTTTGTTCTCCAGGAAGGGAAATCGGGAGTTTCCAGCTATATCCTTGGATTGATTAAGGGGTTGCAGAACGTTGACACACAGAACCAATACGATGTTTACGTCAACCGATCGGACGCACGCCTCTTTCCTCCATTCAAAAAAAACTTTAAGGAAATTATCCATCCTGACTTCATGGCCAAGCCAGTGCCAAACATTTTGTGGCACAATGCCGCCCTTCCTTTTCTAAAATCAGATCAAGGTCCTTACGATATCGTCCACATCCCCACCATTGGACGCATCCCCTATTTTAAACGGTCCAAAATCCTAGCCACCATTCACGACTTAGCTCCGATGGTGATCCCGCAAAAATATGATCGTTTGCATCTGATGTACCATCATCACGTGCTAAGTCGCATTGTCCATCGATGCGATCATGTCATTGCTGTCAGCCAGTCCACAAAAAATGATATCATTCGTTTTACTGGCTATCCTGAAGAGAAGATCAGTTTAGTTTATCTGGGGATCAATCGTGATTTTTACCACCCCATCCCTACTGACGAAGCGCGTGGACGCTTACTGGAAAAGTATCAATTGAAGGACCCGTTCTTGTTATACGTGTCCCGGATCGAACACCCGGGCAAGAACCATATCCGTCTGATGCAAGCGTTTGAGCAGTTTAAAAAGAAAACCAACGCACCCCATCATTTGGTATTGGCCGGAGCCGACTGGAATGGTGCCGAGCAGGTACATGAATATGCCCGCAACAGTCCTTTGAGAGATCAAATCCATCTGTTGGGATTTGTGCCCACCCATAATGTGCGTGATTTATATAATACGTGCGATTTGCTTGTCTTTGCCTCGTTGTATGAGGGATTTGGTTTGCCCGTACTGGAAGCGATGGCGTGCGGTGCTCAGGTTGCCTGTTCAAATACCTCCTCGCTTGTAGAGATTGCAAAGGGGTATGCAGACCTGTTTGATCCGCATCAAACTTCTGAGATCGCCAAAACGATCGAGGCCTGCCTCATGCGTCCCATCGATGCGAAAGAGCGTAAAAGGCGTTTAGATTATGCCTCGTCCTACGACTGGAACGAAGTTGCAAAAAAGGTTGTGAAGATATATGAGAGTCTTTGAGAGACAATTGCATAAAATTTGTTTTTGATCGAGCGAAGGGAGATCCCTGGAGTGCGTGCGCTGTGCGCCGCCCTTCGAAAAATCGCTAGGTCTAGGGGTGCAGAGCCCATATGCGTCAAGCTAAGCATGACCTACGATGAAAAGTGTTTTTAGCGCGCGCAGCGCGCTTTTGGAGTGCGGTAACTTGTTACCGCTTTGTTTAGCGTGATTTTATCACGCGTAGTGAAACTGTTCGTCATGCAATACGCGCGACAAGTCGCGCTAGCGAAAGCGGTAACAAGTTACCGCACTCCAAAAGCCTCGCTATAGCTCGGCTAAAAAGAAATTACTTTCTTAGCTTGATGCGTATGTACAGAGCTCCGCACTCCAGGGATCTCGCTTCGCTCGATCAAGCGAAAGGTTGATTTGCAATTGTCTTAGCACAACCTGGATTGCTTAGTGGAAATAAAATATCTCGTCTTCTTTTCTTTTCTATTAGCGTTCATTCCCATCAGCGTGGCTATTTGCACGATTTTCCGTCCAGCCATGTTGGCTATTTTGGCAATCATGATTATTTCAACCGTTTTTCATCAACGGTTTGAGATCACCTTTTACCACCAAGAGTGGTATAAAACCGCCACTTATGGATTTAACATCACGCTATCGGATCTCTGTGCCATTGTATTGCTTATTTCCATGTTGATGCGCTCAAAGGAATACCCCATTCGTGGGGTGTTGCCGTTCACCATTCTCTATGGAATATACCTCTTCATTGCGCTCGTTTCGTGGATCAGCCTGGAACGAGGAGTCCTCGCAAACCCGATGACCGAAACAAGAGAGGACCGTTATTATCTACTGTCCGTTTTCCCTTTATTCGGAATCTGGAAAGTGATCCGTTTTTTCTTTACCTATTGGGTGTTGACCCAATTTTTTACCAATCCTAAGGCCTTAAAAACCGTAGTTTATTGTTTTGGCATTAACATTATCCTCTTGCTAATTGCTGCTTTGATCGAGCGGTACCATTATCATGAGTTTCAGGTCAGTGCTGGAATGGGAAGCATGCATATTTTGAATGCATTTGTAGGAATGATGGGGATGTTCATTTTCCCATTCATTTTTGCCAGCCGTGGGATTATCAAAGTCCCGATCTTAATCTTTCTGTATGTTTGTTCGTTTGTTGTCATCATTCTGACGGTAGGGCGTACGGCGCTGCTTGCATTTACCTTTAGCTCTTTTGTGGTCTGGATCTTTGCATTCACCCGCAATTTTACGATTAAAAACGTGATTTTAGTGGCAGTTGTCTTTTTCCTCTCTTTGGGAGCGTTCGCTAAAGCGTATCAAACCCTGAAGTCGCGCTCTGATACGGGTAATATCCAACAGACAATCAAAGGCCGGGTCGAATTGAACTTACATGCCTACGAAATGGCGCGGGATAACTTTTGGGGAGTTGGGTTAGGGAACTATCCGGCGTGGTATACGGTAAAATATTCAACTAAAGGAGAAGAGCCTTCCAGTATTGCGCACAATATATATTTCTTAACGCTTGCGGAATTAGGCATTCTAGGGATGATCACGTTCATCTTTGTTCATCTTAGGATGTATCAAATAGCCGCCTATGATTTAATGGTCAATTGGCGCAATCAGGTGTTGAGCACGGTTGTAATGGGAGGTCTTGGAATCTATCTGATGCTAGAAGTACAAGATATGTTCCACTTTTCATCACTGCATAACTCGGTCAACTTCGTATTGCAGGTCGGAATGGCGTTCTTGAGCCGGATTTATATCGATCGTAACACGATGGAAAAAATCGAAATGGTATGAGGCTTTTTAATTAAAGCGTCGTATAATTTTTTAACGCAAAGATAAAACCAAGGAGCAAAGTAGCAAAGATTTAATGAATCAATCGTTACTAGCCTCCCATAAATCGAAATTACAAATTTACCATTACCGCACCGCTGTTACTACACACTTTAAACTTGTTATTTTATCTTTGCTGCTTTGCTCCTTGGTATGATCTTTGCGTTAAAATTAAATACGACGGCTTAAATCAAGACGGCGGCTGAGTAGAATCGCTAAGAAGCGGGCGTTGATGAGCACCAGCGTCAAGTCATACGGCAACCTGAACCGGATACGGGTAAAGAAGAGCGCCATGAATAAAGCGCTAAATACATACAAAATGTAAATATACGCCTCGTAGTCGCGGATGGGATATTTATATCCCAAACCTAAACGTACGAGAGCTACACCTAGTAAAAACCCGTAGGTGATCAACATGGTGATATCGCGTGTTTTGGAAGCTTCTGAAGCAGTGGCAAGGACATTGCGATAATTAAAATAATTCACAAACTTGGAAACGTACAGTTTTAACGATTCCCACCTATGCTGATAAATGTGTTTGAACGCATAATAGCGCATCAACTTATCGGTTTGGGCCTCATCAAAGCTTCGCGGTCGCTTGTAGCTGCTTAAATCGACATTCACACCTAAGTTTGCTTCCGAGTTAGCTGAATTACCCAGTAAAAAGTTGATTCCACCATTGGTTGAAATAAAGACAAATTCACCGAAAAGGGCAAAATTACGCACTGTCCACGGTGTAAGCATGAGAATAACAGCTACAACATAAGTGAAAAGAGAACTCCACCGCTCCCGCTTATTGATAAATAAGATCCACAAAGCGGTTAAAATAAATGACATGATGTACGTGGGTACGATAAGGATGAGTAAGCCCGTTAACGCTCCTGCCAGCAACACTTTTAATGGAGTTAATTCTTCATCCTCGGCGAAGAGAAGATAGATCAGTAATAGGGAGAGTGTTCCAGCAATTGTTTGCGGGTAGAGAGTGCCAGCCGCATAGAAGAGGACTGGGTAGCACAAGACGAGAAAAATTCCTAAAATGCCAGCAAGTTTTGAGTGGCGGGCTAAGAAATGGTAGATCAAATACAGTCCTAAGCAGAAAAAGACAAAATTGACGATCCGGCAGCCTATCACGTCGGCTCCGGCCCAAATAAACGGAGCCAATAGAAATGGATAGCCTGGCGGACGCCAAGCCGTTGGTTCGTCATCACTAATGGAAAATGTGCCGTGAGTCGCGATGTTTTGTGCGATCAAGAAATACTCTTTCTCGTCGTGATATCTAAAATGATTTTTTAAAGAGATTGAATAAGCGACGCCGGCCAAAAAAGTGAAAAGGATCAAGACCCAGGCGATTTTATTTCCATGTTTGTTAAGGGTATGCATCATGTGAGCAAATGCCTCGAAATTACAATACGTTGAATTTCACTTGTTCCTTCGTAAATCGTCGTCGCGCGGGCATCCCGCCAATATTTTTCAACCGGATACCCTTTGATATACCCATATCCGCCATGAATTTGCAGAGCCTCGCTGGCAATCTCATTGCACGCCTCACTGCAGAAGAGCTTTGCGGTGGAAGCCTCCAAGGTGTACTCTTTTTTCTGCGCTTTCGCCCAGCACGCTTGCAGCAATAATTGCCGCATAGCCGATAGCTTAACATGCATGTCGGCGAGTTTGAAGGCGATTGCTTGAAACTTGCCGATCGGTTCGCCAAATGCCTCATGGGTTTTGGCATAATGCAAGGCTGCTTCATAAGCCGCTTGGGCAATTCCAATCGATTGCGCCGCAATGCCAATGCGGCCGCTATCCAAGGCGCCCAGAGCTATGGATAGCCCCTTGCCAGGTTTGCCTAGGATTTGGCTTTCAGGGATTTTACAATTCCGGAATCGCAAGTTGACGAGATTTGCGGTCAGCAGACCAATTTTTTGCTCTTTTTTAGTGACTTCGACTCCGGGCGTATTCCGGTCGATCAAAAAAGCGGTTGATTCATCTTCGGTTTTAGCAATGAGGACGAGAAAACCAGCACTATCCGCATTCGAGATCAATTGTTTTTCTCCGTCGATCACATACACGTCAGGATTGTTGAAATCTTGGACGGCTTTAGTCTGAACATTTCTGACATCGCTGCCGGCTTGTTTTTCCGTTAAGGCAAACGCGGCGGGAGCGGTTCCAGCTCTTAATAGTTTTAAATATTTGGTTTGTTGTTCCGGCGTCCCATGCAGCTGGATCATCTCTGCAACCATATTGGTAACTGCCATCCCCACGCCGATTCCCGCATCCGCCTGGCTAATTTCGGCCAATCCTAAATAATATCCCAGGGGGTTCCCTTCCAACTCTGGCGAGATCAAAAGCGTGAACAATCCTTCCTGGCTCATTTTTTGGTACAAGCCAGAACGGAATTCAGGATCCATCTCCAGTTGTGAAACATAGCGGGTGATCTCCCGCTGGGCAAAATCGCGGCACTTCTTTTGCAACATCTTTTGCTTAGGCGTTAGGTTGAGATCCATGCTTACTCACTCTTCTTGACAATGATGCAAGTGACGGTTTTATCATTGCCGCCCATGCTGATCATCATCCCATACGGTTTTTTGAGTTGAAGTTGATTCGAAGCTTTGCCCGTCAGCTGCTGCCACAAATCTACCAACTGCCTGACGCCAGAAGCCCCAGTCGGGTGGCCAAACCCGATGAGTCCGCCGGAAGGATTGATAGGGCTTTTGCCTTCGGGTCGTGTGTTGCCTGCTAAAATCGTCTCAGGTCCCTTGCCTGAAGGTGCCAATCCAGCAGCTTCTAACGATAAGACACCGCTAATGCTGAAGCAATCATGCAATTCGATGACGCCGATCTCATGGAGCGAGAGTTGAGCTTGCTCCAGCGCCTTTTTGACTGCAAGCGCTGTCGTATCAAAAAAAGTATCCTCTTTGGGCGGTTGGGTAATGTCGCCCTGGGCAGCGCCGATCCCTACGATTTCTACTACCTGATCGATTTTAAGTCCGTTTTTCTGTAGTCCTTCCTCGGAAAACACGAGGAGCGATGAGGCGCCATCCGATATTTTTGAACAATCATATGCATTCAGATAAGGTAAGAACGTTTTTGGATCGGGCGGTGTCATCCCTAAGGCAATCAGGTCTTTGACACTATTGTGGTATTCTTGCGCTTTCGGATTTTTTCGGGCATTTAAGATCGCTTGCTCATACCATGTGGCAAACGCTTTACGGGTCAGTTCCTCTCCATACCGTTTGTAGTAGGCTCCAGCACGCTCTGCAAAGATCCCTGGAAAAAAATAAGCGTGTCCCTGCTTCCGTTCGCGGTTGTAATAGCCAGCGCCGGCCAAGATGTCTGCGCCATAAACCGATTTGACGGTATTTTGCATCTCGAATCCAGCGACGAATACCGAATCGGCTAAATCAGCCAAAATGGTTTTTGCTGCAGTGGCAATGGCCCGGCCTCCCGTGCCGCATGCCCCTTCCACACCGGTGCATGACTTGCCGAACAATTGCGGCACCATGAATGGCAAAAAGCCGGGCAGATGCGCTTGGTGGATAAAGCGTCCCGGCATAAAACTGCCGATCACCCCTTCATCGACGTCTAAGTGAGCTACCTGTTCGGTTGTGCCTTTGGCCGTTTCTTTTAAATACGATTCGAAGGATGGCATCGGCTTCGTCGGGTCGAACTCTTTACGTCCCGGCCCAAAATAGGTGGTGTTGTATCCGCATCCGGCAAAGATTTTTTTGCGTAGCTTGTTCATACCCTACCTTAAAGCTTCTGCACGCGGTCCATACAGATGGTAAAACCCATTTTCAAGAACAGTTGTCACATCTTCGAGTTGGCGGGCAGCGCCGGTTTTTACCAACAGTTCAGCCGTCTGATCAGAGTGTTTGAGGAACTTTTTCGCTAACTGCGCTCCAAGCGTTTCCTCTTTTTCTAATGCCTGTAGATAAGCGTCGATCTTAGCTGCCCGGTCTTTATCTTTATGCAACGTTTTCCAAGAGGAGTGCCCTTTTGGTAACGGACCCAAACGTTGGTCAATGGATTCTTTCCACGTCTTCAGCTCCTGATACCCTTTTTGATTCAACTGATACACCGCTTGAATCCCTTTTTCATCATATTTAAAAATCCCATTCTTCTGCCGTCCATCAAGGTACTGTCCCCCTTTGATGCCGTGCGCGACAAATCGGTCGAGAAGGCCCATGGGAAACGCTTCATCCGCGAGATAATGCATCATGATGGCGCTGATATGCTGCGCGATATCCAATCCGACATAATCGATCAATTGAAAAATCCCCATCGGGCGAATCAAAAACTCTTGAGTGACCCGGTTGACACAGTAAATCGCTTGTTCCAAACTTATTTTTTGGGAGAGTTCATCCACTTGCCGCAAGGCAAAACAGATCTCTCTGACAAGATGTCCATTGCCGATAAACCCCGCCACATCGCCCGAAACCACTCCAATCTTTTTCAAACGCTTCACAAGCTCTTTGGCTAACTCCAACAAGTGCGGATCCCCTTGCTTGGACGGGATGATCTCCACTAGCCTCTGAACCTGAGGCGGATTGTAAAAGTGAAATCCGATGATCCGGTGCCCTAAACGCGCCTTTTCATCTAAAACCGAAATGGGGATAGAGGAGGTATTTGAAAAGTAATAGGGAGTCGATTCGCAAATTTCATCTAAATTGCGAAACGTGCGCGCTTTGCTATCCACCTCTTCGATGATCGCTTCGAAAATATATTTAGATCCTTTAGCACCAGTCAGTTGAGTATGTTTGAAGATATTGCATAACGCGCCGTCGACAAACGCTTCAATGATCTCTTGGTTGCTCACCAGTTCAGGATTATGAGCAAAATATTCGCGTAAGAGGTTGATGCTTTTTTCTGCGTATAGGGTTAAATGAGGTTTGAAAAAGTTCGTCAATTCGTGCAGACCGCTCTCGTCCGTATCGATCAAATGCAGTTGATACGCCCCTTGGCCGACCTTTCCGGTGGTTTCTGCTTCGACGCGTGCTTGCTCTTGCAGCAATAAAAGGGCGATTCCCTTGCCCATCTTGCCTGAAGCCCCAATCACCGCGATTTTTTGCCACTTCTCAGCCATTTAACCAGACCCCTTTTTCCAGCACCTTATCAAATTATTTTTATAACTTCCAGAGGCCTTATTTTTTACACTTCACCACGGAGTCAGTGAGATCGCTGAGAAGAATTGAGATTGGGAGAGTTAGGCTGCTATTTTCTCGCTTTATTGGGCGACTAAATAGTATTATTTTCCTCAATTTCTCATATTACTCAGTGTTCTCAATGGCTCAGTGGTTATTTACGCAACAACGCCCTTCCAGGATGTTTTACCGATTGATACTAAGGGTGATTAGATGGCGCTTTTACTTTAATGGTAAACCGAGCACAATCGAGTGCACCTACAACTTCAGGGCATATTTATAACATAAAGCCTACCTATATTTAATAGAGGCAAACCCAGCTTATTGATAGATCATTTTAAGGAGGAAGACATGGAACCAGCACCCACTCGCGGAAGATACCGACCCAGCGGAGCGGTCCCTCAATCTAACAGTTTGATGCCGCAAGACGATGGACGAAAGCACAAAGAACGTATGGGCGGAGCGGTTCCTTCTTCAACAAGCGAGATGTCCGTCGCAGCGGGAAGGCTGCGTTTTGAAGAAACCCCACCCATCTCCATTCCTCAACCCACATCACACCGAGTTCACGCCGCAGCTGAAGATCCCTTCACGTTAAGCCCACCCTCCTCTCCGCCCGCAAAACAGCCGGTTGTAAGACCGTTGAATCTTCGCTCTTCACCTGAGACGATGTTCACCATCGATATCGTGCCGATTAATTCCAGCCACCATGGGGCCAAAGAGCCTGAAAAAGGGCGATCTCATGTAGGAGAAACAAAACGGATCAAGAAAGTCGGCGCGATCGCGGCAGAGCTATTAGGTGATGATGATTTGTTTGAACACAGTCCGCGTGGCGGCAGAGGCGAGCCAGTCGTGCGTTCGCATAGTGCTCCCGGAGTAGCCATGAAGCGACAAACCCACACCCAAGACGATGAAGCCGTGGTAAGGGCTGAAAGCATGCGTCGCCGCTCCATGAGCGGTAATCTGCCTAAGCTTGTCCATCAAACGTCTCTGTTCATCAAACCGCCGCCTAAACCTGAAGAATTATCCCCTAAGGCTCATTCAGAGAGTCCGCGCGCGCGAGAACTCATCTCCTCTCCCGGGCGCATGTCGTCCGGTTCCCCTTCTTCCACCCCGCACCTAGTTCGTCAGCCTAGCGAAGGTAGCAAAAGGGAGAAGGAGGATGGGGTAAAATTCGGGAGCCCCCGCACCTGGCTCAATTTAGTTAGAAAAGGGGAAAGTCCAACAACCGCAATAAAAAGCCCAAGCCGCGACCGTTTATCTACAGGCGTGGAATCCAAGATTGAAATCCAAAAAACGGTCATTAAAAAACATGAAGTGCGGGATCGCCTGGTTGTGGTGCTCAAACAGCACTATGAGAAGCTTTTGTTGATCAGCACGATTCTAGGACCCAAATCGATCAGAGACCTATTGAAAGCAACCATAGAAACCCGGGTCAAATATCTGTGCGAACAATCTTTGGATTTTGTCGGCGATGATGAACAACATCGAAAGCATTTTGAAGATAAACTGGACGATGTCATGCGGTGGGTTGCCGGTTCCAAGGGCTTAGTTGAATCTATCCTTCCTGCGGTTAGAAAGGTGTATGAGGAACTGGAGCAACTGAGTAAGGTGCATCTCTTTGAACCGAAGGTGAATACCTCTGTCGCACGTCTTCGCATTATGCTGAATAATATGCTCAATAATCACCATCAAACGGTCTATCGTGAGCACTATCCCTATGGCGAGACATGCAGTTTTCTTGCGAATTTTCTTTTTTATCTTAGCGTGGGTTTAAAAGATCCTGATTGGGATGAAGTGTTTGTAAAAATTTTCCCCATCCCTAAGAAAGGGGAGTTTAATGATTTCGTTGAAAACCTTTCTTACTGGCGACCGGAAGAACGGGACGTGGTCGAAACGGCCAAACGGAAAGAGTGGACGAAAGAACATATTGAAAAGATTCGTTATAAGCTTGCCGCTTTAGAGCGAATTCCAAAGCGAAAATTTATTGTTCGCGAATCAGATTTTATCCTAAGCGAAACGACTAAAAAACAACCTCTTTTAGAATCTCATCCGCGTAATTTAGTGCGGTTCATTTCCGGCACTCCCGGCACTCCTGTGGACTTAAAAGAGATTCGCATCATCTCGCATGTCCCCAAACCGGATACAAGAACGTATCATGAAGTGGAATTCGTCGTTCCCTTAGACAACATTGACCAAGACGACCCCGCAATTCCTGATCATGAATATGCAAGCCCTTATAAAAGCCCCGGCCATAAAAGCATGGTCGAGGTCGACGCATGCAATGCAACCATGAATTTTACTGAAACGACGGAAATCCCCCCATTCGTTCCTAAAATTGCGGGGCAGATTCTTGAAATCAGTTTAATCAGCAAGCTGCCTTTTCATGATGTATGCGTGGCCTTGATTAATGAATTCTATGCAGGCCGGACAACCTCGCAGCCATTTCTCCTGCGTCATCCGCTTTCGGAAAGAGCGATGTATGTGACTCGTGACGTCAATTGGGATAAGATCGTGGTGCTAGCGAGTGCGTTGGATGAACCAAGTCGAAAAGAGTTACTCTTAGCGCTGCTTGAGTTTGTCTATTGGGCCGATGTGGAGCGGGTCGAGGTGACCACCAGAGTCATCAGCGATTATTGGAGCGTGGAGCCTCCGAAAAATCCCGTTCCGACAGAGAAAGTTTACAGAAGAAATAATGCCATCGTTGAGCGGTATTATGTCTTCAACTATCGGCTCATTCGTTACTTATACCGTGCGGGAATTGATTTTAGCTTAACGGTCCCAGACATGAAGAAAATGGCAAGAATTATTGCTCAGAGTGATAGCGTTGATGCACGGTTAGAATTTATTTATCAACGCTATGTCACTGATATTGTTCCGTTCTTTTTTGATCCCGATCCTGCGATCCACCCTGAACATCAAACATTGATCTTGAATAACTATATCAGCACCCAGCTTGCCGGTTATAGAAATACCGATAACAGCAGCTTGGCAACTGAGAAAGAGATTATCTTTATTTTGTTATTTGCTACAGCGTATCAGCTTAAAGATAGTCGTCCGCGGAAAGCAGCTCTTCCCCCTGAAGAGGTCCTCTCCCTGCTTCGCCAGCGGCTATTTATCCATACCCAGGGATCTTTTGACCCGGCTCTAGAAAGGAATTTTAGCCACTTTTTGAAATCGTTGCATGGGCTAGCTAGAGACGCCAATGAGAACGAGATGTTACTCCAATTTTACAAACGCCTAATTGAAAAAAGAATCCCTTCTTTAAAAGATCTGCTTCAATTTGATAACTCTACTGAAAATTCTGATGGCGCAGAGGATCAAACGGGGCAGTGGCTGAGATTGCTTTTAACGTTATGTGCAAAAGATATCCGATCAGATGAGGAGTATCAGGCGCTTTGCGCTCGCCTCTCGCATAAGATATTTTTAAAGATTTTGAATCCGGCGGTCGAAAAATTATTCAACGACTTTTTAGAAGCGACGAAATTATTCCTGCCCGAAGGGGATCCTAATGCATGTAATCAGTATTATCAGCAAGCCTATAGGGAAGTAGCAAGCTTCGAAACAATCCCCCCTTTCGGGCAGCTTCAGCAAATGTTGCCGACCGTGATTTTCACTCTTCTGCATCAATCGCTCAAAGGCAACGAAGAGATAAGGGAAAAAGTCGGAAAAACCAGCCTTGATGCAGTTCGGCGGGAACTGCTAACGAATACAAAGCATGCTCTTTCAACATTCATTACGCGATTAGCCTTGTGCAGCAATTACGTCGATGAAGTGAATTTCTTTAAAAAATTCAATCCAATCTATGAACTGCTTTTTTGGGGAACCAACAGCAGTTTTAGCTTGCCTACCGATGTGGTTTTAAAAGGCGCGCATGCAGGGTTGTTCACTCCCCCGATTTTCACCAGAAAGGAGCATGGAACTGCAATCGAGATTCGGGTTTATCCCTATGGTCAATTTATTAAAAAACGGGTAACGCTTCCTGGGGAAGCTGGTCGTCCGGGGGAAGCGTTTTGGAGTACCCATTTTGTCAGGTTAATTGATCAAGGGCGTTTGCAACGCCAGGTGGGTCAAGGATGCCAGCGGGTTTTTGCAACGACCATTCAGCGCGTGCCCATCCATATCTATCCCATTTTAAACCCCGACAGCAAAGAAGAAGTGGGTAATCAATGCATTATTAGAGATAAACATTTAATGGTTCTTGTCGGTCAATACAAAGCGTGGCGGAGAGTTGACGAGCCCTACTTAACGGGAGAGTTCAGATTCCTCAAAGAAAGGCGTTTGATCGGACATACCCATTTTACCGAGAATGCGCGATCGTTCCAGTATCCTACCGAAAAAAAGAAAAAACCAGTTCCGATTGACTGGGAAGAGGTCATCTTGCCCATTTTTGACAACCCCAAAACGACGCCCAATGTGCAGTTTACGAATTCAATCCCCGGCACCCCGAAAGCGTTTTAGAATAGATAATTAACCACAGAGACACAGAGAAAATGATTTTTAATGATTGATGAATTACATAAGCACTGAATTGATAAAATTTTATCAATAGCAGATTTTTTTCTCTGTGCCTCTGTGGTTAAATTTTATTGCAAAGTGGACTGAAGATTGTTTTTGCTAGAGGGGCGGTTCAAAAATTTGGCAATGCGCTCGCGCGCATCTTGATGGGCGAAACAACGCATGAAATGGATCCGCTCCACTTCCATGGCGCGTTGGATGGGTTGATCCAATCCTTGTTCGATTGCCACCTTAGCATGCATCAACGCATGGAACGAATTGCGCAACATCCGTTCAGTAAAATCAATCGTCTGTTCCATAAGCGTCTCATCATCGAATACCTTGTTGATGATATGTAACTCTTGCGCTTCTTCCGCGCTCACCAGACGCGCGGTCATGATGATCTCCTTCGCCTTGCGCGCTCCCACAATTCTGGCTAGGCGCTGCGTTCCGCCAAATCCTGGAATCAAACCCAGACTCACATCGGGAAAACCTAGTTTGGCGTTTTTAGCGGCAAAGATTAAATCACAAGCTAAGGCAAACTCGACCCCTCCGCCTAAGGCGTACCCGTTGATGGCGGAAATCGTGATTAAAGGCGCTGTCTCCAGACCCCTGGTCACCTTGTCGCCTAAGGTGGAGAACTTCAAGAATCCTTCAGCATCTAAGATGCTGATCTCCTTCACATCGGCTCCGGCAATAAATGCACGGTCTCCAGCCCCCGTAAAAATGACCGCTTTCAACTCTTCTTGGATCGCTGCGCGGTCCATGAAGTCATTAATTTCGGTTAAGGTGCTGCTGTTCAAGGCATTGAGTTGATCAGGCCGATTGATCTTGATAATCCCGATATTTCCATGCTTTTCGTACAGCAGGTTTCTCATAATTACGCCTTGATATTCAAAGAATTCTTATCTAATTTTAGGGTAACCCATTCGGGTTAAAATGTACATGGCCACGAACAATGAGAAATCGGCTCGACGAATTTGATGTTTAATGGATTGATCTGCATTGAGATAGGGAGATTTATGGTAGAAACGAAAGAGAAGAAAAAAACAGGCGGACTGGCGGGAATTGTAGCTGGGGACTCTTCGATCTGCCTATGCGGTGTGGAAGAGCAAAGTTTGCGCTATCGCGGGTATAGCATTGAAAACTTAGCCGAGCATGCAACCTTCGAAGAGGTCGCCTGGCTGCTTTTGCGTGGAAAATTGCCGACCAAGCAGCAGCTGCGCGACTATCAAAGCCATTTGATGAAGCAGCGCGATTTGCCTAAGCCCCTAAAAGCGATTCTAGAGCAAATACCCGCCGATGCGAATATGATGGATGTCTTGCGGACGGGCTGCTCGGCTCTAGGCACACTAGAACCTGAGATTGCTGGAAGCGATCCGTTTAAAGTCGCTGACCGCTTAATTGCCTGCTTAAGTTCCATCTTATTTTATTGGTACTTGTTCCATACCACCGGTAAACGGGTCGACCTCAATACCGACGAAATGACGGTCGCCGGCCACATTTTGAAATTATTGTTAAATAAGACACCGATCGAAATGCATCGCCGCTGTCTGGACGTATCTTTGATTCTGTATGCGGAACATGAATTTAACGCCTCCACCTTTGCCGTACGCACAATCGCAAGCACTCTTTCAGACTTTTATTCGGCTATTGCGGGGGGGATTGGAGCGCTGCGCGGTCCCTTGCATGGGGGAGCCAATGAAGCGGCCATGGAGCTTATCGAGAGCTTTTCGACTCCGGATCAAGCCGAGCAAGGGGTTATGGAGATGTTGGCGAAAAAGCAGTTGATCATGGGATTTGGTCATCGCGTGTATACCACATCGGATCCGCGTTCGGTCATCATCAAAGAGCTGGCCAGACTGCTGAGCGTGCAAGCGAAGGACCAAAGGCTTTTTCCTGTAGCAGAGCGGATTGATCAGGTGATGTGGCGTGAGAAAAAGCTATTTACCAACCTCGATTTTTACAGCGCGCTGGCCTACCATTTTAGCGGCATACCGACCAAAATGTTTACCCCATTATTTGTGTTTGCGCGGATTGCAGGGTGGTCGGCGCATTTGTTGGAGCAGCGCTCTAATAATAAGCTGATCCGCCCGATCAGCAATTATATTGGACCTGTGGCGCAGACGTGGCTGCCAATTGAAGTACGCGAATAAAAAATAAGAACAGAGGCACAGAGATAAAATGATAGGATAAGCAAGAAATAAAATAACAAAGATGACCAGGATAACCAAGATAGGGACAGAATCGTTATCAATCATTTGTAAGATATTTTGAATAGTAATTGATCA
>JAGVLX010000100.1 GCA_020054065.1 Parachlamydiales bacterium
AAAAAGAAACTTTTATGAATGAGGAATCCTCCGACGCGATCGATCGCATTCTGGATGAAGTGCAGGTTCCCCTCGATCACCCGCAATTCTATTCCCGCCTGTTTACGGCCGTGATCAACCACCGCAAACGGCAGATGGCAAACGACGGCAATAATTTCAAGCGGCTGCTTTGCGAAGAGTATAATAAGCTGTCTCAACGGCTTGACCGCACCCAAATCCAAGACAGCACAGCGGTCCGCAATGTTTTAAAAACACGCCGCTTAGCTAATCTGCTGATAAATGATAAAGGCGAGTTAAATATAAGTTCGCTGCCCGCACTCATCGAGATGCATAAGAAATGCCTCTATTCGCTTGGCCCCGACCGGCAATATGATGCTTACCGGCAAGAACACATTCTGAAAGTCCTGCAGCTGTTGAACGACCGCAAAGAACTCCAGCGTCAGTTGAAATTGATCTCGCGGCCGTACTCCCATAAGCAGGCGGAGCAAATGATCCGCGACACCTTGCAGCTGCCGCCCAACACATCGATCACCGATGCGCACACACGCCGCGCCGTCCTTTCGGCATGGCTGTGTTATTTGCGGCAGAATGTCGGATCGTGCTTTGCCACAGCGCCGGCGATTATTGTGCACGACGAATTGCCGGAGCAATTCCTAAAGGACTTAGCGGAAATGCTCAATACCGGCCGGATGAAGCGGACATTCGGAGGCATTGAATACTCGGTTCCGATGAGCATTAGTTCCGGCAGCGGCGATTTGCGCAAACTGGTGCGCATGCCCCGCACGCTTGTCCCTGGAGCGCCCGAGTTATGGCAGTCGCCGGGAATTATGTATGCGCTTGAAGCGGCGGGACTGATCGATGCCGAGATGCCGCTGCGCCAAAAAATCATCGAATTGAAGCGGATGATTCAAAAAGCCCTCAAGACCTATCCTAAACCGGGAGACGCGTTCGCGATCAGTCCGGAGGACTTGCTGAGTGAAATATTGCTGCAGCACCTGGAACTCAGCCGCCAAGATATCGAAGATTACCTTAACCGGCCCCAAGGAATGATCCACAGCGGCTTGCTCATGCAGGTCCAGACCGCCAGCGCCAAAAACGGCAACAAAGGTGAAACCTGCGCGCACTACCTGCAGCTGTTTGAAATCGCGAAAAGTGGATTCAAATCGCTGGCTGAAAATGCGCTCTTGAAGGCTTGGGAGTTCACCCTTGCCTCGTTCGCTGAAACGAAAGCCGACTTTGCCAAATGGAATTTATATTCCAGCTTAGGGTTGCGCCCGGACGATAAGCATGGCATCGGGCCGGCGATGATCGAGGTGATCCAAGCCAAACTGAATGACGCCAATGCCAAAGTGGAGGAGATCCAGTCCGAATACGAACAGGTCTATACGCAGGTCAAGTATTTGGAATCGCGCATTCGGCAGGCGTCGACCGAAAAAGAACTCGTGTGGCTCAAAGCTGAATACCAAAGCCGCGGACAAGAGTTTTATACGCTGCAAGAGATCCGCGACAAGAACCACAACCGCGCCAAACGGTTTGCGGGCTTGTATGATGTGCTGATCGATATTTATTACAATCTGTTCCCTAATTACTTTCAGGAAGTGTTTGATGCCGATATGCGCGATGTGGCTGTAGGACAATATGACGACAGCCCAGCGGGCTTCAGGCTGCTCTACAAGCATGGCCGCAGCAACACTTCATTGTGGAGTCGCATCTATACCCCCAGCGAATTTATCCAAGCACTAAGCTCTTTCTTTATCGTCAGCGAAAACGAAGTGGCCGCAGACCCACGTCTAGAAGGGCTTCAGGAGGATATCTCCGCCATCATCACCCGCATCGTCACGCAAATCAAGACGGATGAGTTTTTGGAATCCGCCTTCACCCGCATGGCATCAGCTCATCAAGGGCGGATGGTGAAGAATCCGCTTGAAAACTTGGACAAGATCGATAAAAAGCCCTGGGCATATACCTCAGGGGGGTCGATGGCGACTTTGGTCAGCTGCTACTTTAAGCGGGAGCAAAAGCCCACCGAAACTGCACGCTGGGTCGAGAACGAACTGGAGCTGCTCGGATTTCTCGTTGATTCCATCCGCCAAATCCCCTACAAAATTACGGAAGAATACATTACCAATCCGCGCAAGTCGATGCTCATGCACTCCCCGACGCACGCCTTTATGCTGAAACCTGGCTATCCGTTGATGCGTGAAGGATGGCAAAATGAGGCCCTCAGCTATATCTGGGCCAGGGATCAGATGCTGACGCCGATGCAGAAATTTGTCAGCAACCTGCGCTACAACGACCTGCAAATTGCTAGCTTGCTCAGGATCGTGTGCGAAGAGCTACCCCACGATTTCCAAGCCCGGTTTAAAGAACTTACCCGCAGCCCTCCCGCACAGCTGTCATCGTCAGAATTTCACAACTATCTATTCAGTTTGATTCAGCATGATCCCCAACTGCGCACCCTTACCTTTATTCTAGACATCGAAACCTTGATCGATTCCACCCTGTATACCCACTCACCCTTTACCGCTCCTTACCATTTACGGGAACGGGTGGAAGCGATTTTCCAAGCGATCCCCTACATCAAAAATGAAGAGAAGGTTAGGTTACTTAAACTATTCGATCGTCTTTCTCAGCGGGTTTCAGGCAATTATGTAGCTAGTGCTCAGCAGCTTCAAGATATCTGCTGCGCCTTAATTTGTTTAAACTCTTTGTGTCCGACTACCCAATTCGATATGCATCGCTTGATTGCTCAGGCGGCTCAAAAGTTAGGCTTTGCAATGCCCACAGCGTTAAACTTTGCCGACACAAACTGGAATAAAGAAGAGTTTGCGTTTGTCGTAAATCCTGGAACCACGAAATTTGAATTATGGTGTATGGATCCTATTGGCACTAAAGGATTTCCAATGTTTAGTTGGTCGCAGTGGTTAAATGGAAGCCGAAAAGATATACCATGGGGAATTTATAATCGGCCTAACGAGTACAACTAAATAGAATGTTTTTATGCAAAACTGAATTGAAAAATTTTAACATCTTATTTCATTTCCAATCAAAAAATTGAATTCTAGCCCGCCATATTTCAAAAAAATTCCGATCAAGCACACCTCATAAAATCCCTCTGAGACCCTTCTGTAAAAGGTAATTCAACATTTTCTAAAGAGAGTAAATTCAGAAAAATATTAAAAATAAAAAAATATTTGAAAAATAACTTTACGAAAAATGATTTAATATTTTATATGTGGATCAACTACTCTTTTTTTTCATTACATGGGGTTCTATGAAAAATGAAAAAAAAGAAAAGTTATTAAAAAGGGTCCTAGTGAGGAACCCTTTAACGAGAAAAAGAAAAGTTAAAATAGGCTCAGCAATATTGCCTTAAACAAATTTTTTACAGAGCGAACACAACACGCTTGTGTAAAATGGATTGGTTAAGATATAGTGCTGGGTAACTTGAGCAGCTAAGGGATAAACATCCCCGACATATGTGTCTAAGGCACAAATGACCAAGATCATTAGACACATCGGCATACGGGACCAATGAATTGCTCAGATGTTGGCATGTGCCTGCAGATACTAGAAAGGTGGGAAAAAAAAGCTACATTAACTTAAAGCAACAAAACAAAAAATGGAGAGTAAAATGAGATTTCTTAGATATTTGTTGCCGGTGGTGGTGATTGCGGCGGGAGTCACATCCTCTGCATACGCTGACTGCTCGCGCGAAAGTTTCCATGATGAAACAAGACAAAGAGATTTCGAAGCAGTACAAGAATTCGTAAACTCAAAGCGCACAATTTCTCTCGAAGAGAAAGATTGCAACCTGAGCATCAGCGGTGACATCCGCTTTGACTGGGCGCACATCCAAGAGAGATTATGCTGCCAAAGATTGCGCGGCTCAAAAGGTGTTGCACGTGAAGCATGCGATACTGGCCTCGTTGGAACAACTAACGGCGTTTGCGGCACAAGATTGGTACCAAACGGCACACCATTCGGTAACAATGTTTTCGACGTTGAGTTCAACCTCTACTTCGACTACGTATGCGACAGAGCATGGGGAGTAGCCTGGTTACAATTCGATGAAGATGCAGGTATCGAGCACTCACGCAAAGACTGCTGCAATAACCCAGACCCACAAGGACTCTTTGGTAGCGGATGCTGCGAAGACCTCTGCTTGAAAAAAGCATACTTGGGCTACAACATCTGGGCAGATGGATGCAACAGACTTGACATCGAGATCGGTCGTCGTCCTCTCTATACAGTATTTGATTCACAAGTCATGTACCAAAGCCGCTTTGATGGCGTACTCTTAAAATACGGCCATCCAGTTGAGTGCTGGGGTGACTTCTACTGGTACTTGGGCGGATTCGTTGTTGACGAAAGAGTTGACCACTACGCTTGGATCACCGAGTTAGGATTGCTGAACATTGCTAACTACGGCTTTGACTTCAAATATAGCTTCGTAGACTGGAAATCATTAGCCAGCCATAACGTCAACCGTTGCGGCACACGTAACCCACATGGATTCCATTACCAAGTCCACCAGTGGAAATTGGAATATGAATTCAA
>JAGVLX010000050.1 GCA_020054065.1 Parachlamydiales bacterium
GCATCGAACTCCGCAAAGGGATCGTTTAATTCCCGGTTTGTCAAACGTAGGCGGATGGTAAACGATTCATTCGGCTGAAGGGTGCGCTCATAAACCCCTGCGGCTTTCGTACCGGTCTGAGCGGGGTTAACAGCGGCACTCTCCTTTTCGATTAGGTAGCGATGAAAGGCGTCTTTGACATAGGGCGTATTATTTTGGCGCCCATACAACTTTTCAAAATTGGTTTCATTTTCAGTAAAAATCCAGTGCGGCGTTTCAGCAGCGTACAAATAAAAATTTCCAGCTTTCGGATGGCTAACCTGTAGCGCTGCCGGGCTCAATGCTTTGATGTGCGGCTTGACCAGCTGCTCTCCCGGTTTTAACGTTCGATACCCCCAGATCCAGGTGTTGCGGAACCAAATCGTCGGAAGAAGTGCGCAATACGCGGGATCGGGTCCGCGGTTGACAGCTGTCAGTTTGATGCAGATATCCTCTTGATCGACTTTTGCATATTCAATGTAGAGATCGAAATAACGGTTCTCTTGAAAAATTCCGGTATCCAGCAGTTCATATTCGGGCTGGTCCAAACCGCGTTTCGCATTCTCATCCACCAATTGCTTATAAGGGAATTCGGCTTGGGGATACTTGTACAGCATTTTCATAAACGAGTGGCTGGGAATGTTATCTAAATAGAAATACATCTCCTTCACATCTTCGCCATGGTTCCCTTCCTCATTGGCCAATCCGAACATCCGTTCTTTTAAGATCGGGTCTTTTCCGTTCCAGAAGGCCCAGGCAAAGCAAATGTGTTGATGCCGGTCGGAAATCCCGCCAATGCCGTCCTCATTCCAGCGGTACACACGGCTGCGGCTATGATCATGCGGAAAGTAGTTCCATGCGTCTCCGTCGTCACTATAATCTTCTCTTACCGTTCCCCAGGACCGTTCGCTAAGGTAGGGACCCCATTTTTTCCAGTTGGCTTTATGTTCATGGTGGGCGCGCAAGCGCTCTTTTTCAGAGAGGTTTGGTTCCATAGGCAAGAAGGTAGCCTTTTCCCGCTTTTAAGCAAAGCAAGGTAGGGAGATGGAATTTAAACCACAGAGACAGAGGGGTATAGAGAAAATGATTTTGTAAAGTACTGATAATTAATGATTTATACCATTTGTCTATTTTAATTATAAATTAATAAAAATTAATTGAAATTAATTAATAATTGGATTAAAATTGTTATAAATTATTTTAAAATTTAGGAATTTATGATTAAAACCTTTTTCTTCTCATTCTTAGGCCTACTGCTCCTGACCGGAACCTTAAGCGCCTTTGATGCTTCGACCCAGCACGCATTGGCCAGTTTTGCTAAGGTAGGAATGGAAGGAAAAGGAAAAGCCAACTGGGATGAGTATTATCAAAATACCATCAACGCAAGCAACCCGCATCTAACCACCAAGCTGGCCCATCAATATTTTGCCCTCGAGGCTGAACAAGTCAGACTTGCAGTAGACTTAGGAACGGGAACCGGACGTGATGCTCTCTTTTTATTGAAAAATGGTTGGCGCGTGCTGGCGATGGATGCTGAAGAGCAAGCGATCCGGATTTTGCTCAACCGGGCAGCAGATGCCAAACTGACAGGGCTGGAAACCATGGTGGCCACGTTTGCGGAGATGGTCTTGCCGGACAACATCGACTTAATTAATGCTAACTATAGTCTGCCCTTTTGCCATCCGCAAGACTTCTCGCAGTGCTGGGGGAACATTGTTGATCATCTTGCTCTGGGAGGAAGATTTTCTGGAAATTTCTTTGGCGAGCGCGACGCCTGGGCGGATAATCCTGAATACACCTTTTTAACGGAAGCGCAAGTGCGCGCGCTGTTCAAAGACCGCTTTGAGATCGAATATTTTCAGATTGATGAGGGGAATCTGCCGACAGCTGCTGGAACGATGAAGCACTGGCATGTGTTCCACGTCATCGCTAAGAAAATACGCTAAAAAAAACGATTCATGCCCTTGCCCGTGCCCTTGCCCGATCCGTTTCCGAAGTATCAAGAGTCACCTTCAAGTATGATGAATTTTGGATCGGGCAAGGGCACGGGCAGGGGCAGGGGCACGGACACGGGCAGGGGGGTTAGGACTTGAAGCTGTTGGCCGTTAGCTGCAGTTTGTTGGTATTGTCGGCTGTGTATTCAAGGCCGGCCCAATATTCCATGGCTTTGGGAGAAGGGGTGAATCCCCAAGATTGATACGCTTTAATCGCTTGATCATTGGTCACGCGGGTCACTAAGATAATCTTCTTAATCGTTGGATAGATCTTAAAGAGTGTGCTTACAAGTAATTTCCCGATCCCTTGCCCTTGAACATGCGGCGAGACCCCAAAAACAGGCACACGCGCTTGCGTGGGAGGATTTTCAACCGGAATCAAGAAATAGATAGCCCCGATCAAAGCGCGGGAATCCACATTTTTAGCCGTGATCAGTAGATGGTAATATTGCTGACACACATCCTTGTTGGCACGCATGCTGGTGATGTATTCATCGGCAAAGAAATGGTGCAAAATGCTCTTGGTTTTGCTTTCCACCACGTTCCAATCCACATTTTTTAACCCTTTTTCAAAACAGGTGGTCAAAGAATGGAGGAATTTATCGCCTGGAATCGCGTTGGGGTGCTTACGCGAGAACTGCACCTCGACCGGAACATACGCTTGCGTAAGCAGTTCGCGCAACTCCAAGATCTTAGCTGGATATTCCGAAGAGAGCGGATTTAACAGCTCCGATTCCAAAATGACCGAATCGCCGGTTTTAGCGTTCGCAGAAAATTTTTGGGGATGAGGATCCATAGATTGTCGCACTCCGGGGTTAACACGGATTATGGCGTAATCAGGGGTTTAACAAAATATTTTTTCTTATCGCTAAGTTCTTCAAACCCTTGCGCGGCATAAAACGCATAGGAGCCTAAACCGGCGCGATGGATGCCGCTGGTCAATTCCAGATAGGTGCATCCCCTTTCACGGGCATGCGCTTCCGCGTGCTGAAGCAATGCCTTGCCGACACCTTGCCGGCGGTACGCTTGGTCGACTACAAGCGCAATCACCCTTAAAAAAGATCCGGGACGGTGAAAATAGTGCGTCATGGCTGCGGCAAGGCACCCGACCACTTTGCCTTCATGCTCAACCACCCAAACTTTTTGGTGTGGCAGCTTCGAATAATGGGCCATGTTTTTAGCCAACTCATGCACATCAATGGGATAGCCTAACTGCTCCATCAAAGAGCGCAGATCATAAATGTCAGTATTGCGCGCGTCCCGTATGTGCATTAGTTTGGAGCCCGGGTTTCATATTTGAGCATCACATGCGGGATTCCTTCAAAGAAACCGTTCGATCGGGTGAATTCTGCCACTTTCACAAAACCTGCTTTCTCATAAATATGCACAGCGCGGGGATTGGTCGCCGCGGGATCGATCAAAAATGCTGCGACTTGATCCTTCAAGGAATCCATAAATGCCCGCAACGTAAGGTGAGAAAGACCTAATCCAAGAAACCGCTCATCGCCGATCATAAAATCTAAGGTGTAAGTTTTTCCTTTTGGATCGAGCCAAGGGGTATAAATCTCAGGGTAGGGTGAGCCATCAAAACACGGCTGGGATGTATCTGAGGTCATAATCAATGCATACGGATATCCCTCAAACGAAGCAATCCAGTAGTCAAACTCCGCCTTAATCCCTTTCTTGATGAAGTCATCACAGTTTGCCCACATTTCGGGGGAATTGTCCCAATGCTCCTTGACATGTGGCTTGTTCCACCAAGCGTGCACACGCTCGAGATCGCTCGCTTTGGCTAGCCGGAAGGTAATTTTTTCAGGAAGAAGCCGGTTAGAGTTTTTGCGGAAATGCAACATGGCTTCTCCGCCGCCGCCGATCAACGGTAGATCTAACATTTCGCTTAAGGTAAACCAACCGAAATCAATATGCTCATCGTTGAGTTTAACGCTTGGTTTAACAGCAAACTCTTTTGTAAAGAGGTGGTAGATGTAATCTAAGTCGTGATGGCGAAGATACAATTTTCCTAACGATGTAAGCTCTTCCGGATTCACATCGATATGCGCTTCCTCATGCAATTCACGCACGATAGCTTCTAAAGCAGTCTCCCCTTTTTCCAACTTCCCCGCCACCGTCCCCCAGGTCAATCCTTGGGAGCGGCTTGGATGGCGGTGCAATAGCAGTTGCCTGCCTTGAAAAATGCAATAGCAGGCAGCTGTTTCCAGTTTAGGATGGAAATCAGACGGCGGTTCTTTAAAACTTTGACAAGGGATCGCTTTAGACATGCGTATAAGAATACCATGTTTCACTTGTGATGATCAATAGGGAACCATGCGATAAACGACCTAAATGACCAAAAAGACATAAAGGACCAAAATTTTTTAGTCGTTTAGTTTTGTCGTTTGTTCTTTTGGAGCAAAACGTGTAATAATATTCAACGCACACTCATAAGGAGGCATTATGGCAGTACAAGGAATCCACCTCATCTGGATCGTGGTCAAGGATCTTGACAAAGCGATCAAATACTACACCCAAACCATCGGGCTCAAGTTAATTGAACATCACCCCGAATTTGGCTGGGCCGAGCTCAAAGGGGCAGACGGATCATTCTTAGGGCTGGCAGCCGCTGATAAAGAAAAAAGTATCCAAGCGGGCTCCAACGCCGTGATTGCCTTGACCGTCGATAATCTAGATCAGATCAAAGCGGAGTATCAGAAAAAAGGGGTCAAGCTAATCGGAGAAACCATGGAGATTCCCGGGCATGTCAAGCTTCAGTCATTCGCTGATCAAGATGGCAATCAGTTTCAACTCGCTCAAAAATTGGGAACATAAAACGATGAAAACCGATCCGATCTATCTACAAGAGCCATACGAAACGCACATGGAAGGTCAGATTCTAACTGTCATTGCTGACCAACCTGGCGTCTGGCGGCTCATTTTAGATCGGACGGTTTTCTACCCCATGGGCGGCGGACAGCCGACCGATCAGGGCAAAATCACCTTCACGGACGGCACCGAAGCCGATGTCTTTCAAGTACAGCTCAAGGACGGCGAAATCAACCATTTTGTCAAAATGGGCCGGGAGCCGCAGCCTGGTGAACAGGTGAAAGGCTCGATCGACTGGGATAGACGCTACAAACATATGCGCCTGCACTCCGCTGGACACGTCGTGGATTTTGCCCTCCACCTCTTGGGGTATTCCCCTAACCGCCTTAAGCCCCTCAAAGGAGACCACGGCAAAAAACCGGTGATCACCTACGGCGGAACCATTGAAGAGGATTTTAAAGCGGCACTCCAGACCAAAACCGATGAACTGTTAAATAAAAATTTGAAATTCTCTTGGGGATTCAAACCGTTAGAAGAGATTCAAAAAAATGCGATCTATTTGCAGCCTGGCCTCCCTGCCAATAAGCCACTCCGCGCCCTAAGCCTAGAAGGGGTCGGCACCGTAGCGGATGGCGGGACCATTGTCAAATCGACGGAGGAGATAGGAAAAATCACGATTACCGCAATCGAGACAAAGGAGGGCAACACCCTAATCAAATATGTAATTGAATAAATTTTTTATTTTAACATTCATATTTACACAATATTTAAACAACCTTAATACAATTGAAATTAAAGCGTATTAGTTTTATAATATTCACATTATTATAATTAGGAACACTAATATGCTTTTCCGCACAACAATCTCCTCATCCCTCCGGGATGGCATGTTTTCCCCTACTGATTCCATCTGTCTGATGCAAGTCAGTGCTAGCCAATACTCTCTTCGACGCGTGGGGGAATGCGGAAACGGATTTAATCGAGTCACCTCGATAGCAAAAATCGCGGAAATTCTCAACGCAGGTCTCGAGCTACCGGGGGCAGGTTCACATACCTATCTTCAACTAGCTATTCATCTTAACAAACTCATTGCTGCACACAATTGCGCATTGTACCAGTCCTCTCAGACTTTAACAGGTCAGTTACTCAACGCAATCCCCTACGTGAAGGCTGCGATCGGGCATGCAGCACTCCTCCCGCAAACTGACACAATTTCCATCTATCTCCTTAAACATAAACTCAATCATTATATTTCCCATCCAAAAGAAATTAGAAACTTGGATTTAACCCAACTCCGGCAACAGATCGAGCAACTTCAAAGCTACTGCCTCTATTCAACCGATGAACGAGATCTCATCGATTTCCTATTAAGAGAACTAGAAACGTATGACCGCCTGGAAAAACTGTTGGGCATGCGCGCATTAGATTCGATGCCGGGGGATTTTCTGGCCCGTGCCCCCACCGTTGCCGAGTTAAAAAAACGAATCAATCAAATTCGTGAAGAGATTCAAGGTAAGGGAGGCAACCCGCAAGGAATTCGACGCGATGAATGGCAATCCCTTATTGACCGCTTGCTCATCAGCGAAATCGATGCGCTGCGGAGTGTTTGTCCCTGCTTAAGCCGGGCAAGAGGACTTAAAATTCATTTAATGGGAGAATTTGAGGGCGTCAGAAATCGCAACCCGAGCGAGATCGCCGCCTTTTTTGAACGGGTCCTGAAAGAGCTTGAGATCACAGCTGAGGTGCGGAGCAAAATCGGACCAGAAGAAGAGACTGAGATCCGGGAAGCGCAAGCGTATTTAAAACAGCAGTATGCACGATGGGCAAGCTCCTATTTCAAGGATTTTGATGTCGTAGAAAGCATTTCAACGGACGCTGATTTAGCAGGCCTAAGATTTTATGTTCAACACGCACAACAAACCCAAGCCTCGCGTATTACCGTTCAGGCGTATGAAAATCTTTTAAAGAATTTAGAAACCCATCTCTTTCTTAAAACCAAAAACTTGCTGGGGCAGCTCCCCAACCTCGAAGGCTGTGCAAATAGTCACAGTTTGACTGTCATGATCCAAAGTTTTCGTCCCCTTCCGGAAAACGCGGTGCTCTTCGGCCAAGTGAATGTAAAAGAGTATCTTGACTTTGCCGGAAAAAGAATCGTGAATAAGCGAGTGCCTGCCTACCATTTTGCACAAAGACATAACTATGGGTCTGAGCAAACCAAACATATTTTAGAGCAATTCAAGGAATGTAAAACGATTGCCGAGATGTGCACCTTTGCAGAGCAACATTTAGCCAAGCTTAAGCTAGATCAGCGAGCCCGTGCGTTTTTATCGCAGGGGGAAATCGCCTTCGTCGAACAGCAAAGTCAGTACTTCTATTTATGCTATCTCGATGCCCTGATGAGTTTAGTCCCACAGGCTTATTCTTATCCTGACTATGAACGGATTTTTAGCGCACTTAAAGAGGGATTAAACAGCCCTATCAAAGAAGAGAAGAAAAAATTGATTCGGGCGATAATGAATGTGCGTGAGCAGATCATTCGATTTATCCATCAAAGAGCCGAGTTGTTTAAAGAGGAAGAAGGGGAATTAACCCCGGTCTCGCTCCCGATCAACGAACAGATTGAGCGATTTCTAGTTTATGATCTCCATTTAAAAAAAATGATCTCTATTTACTCTGCAGATGTAAAAATGGACCCCACCCCATGGAAAGAGCATCAAACGATTGGACGCGAGTTGTTTTGCCGCGCTTTAGTCGATCTGCATGATGCGCAGGGGTTAGCGTTTTTGTATGAAATGGAGTTCACCACGCTGACATTTAATCAGTTTTTTGATGCGATTCCGTTAGAACCGATCGATCATTATTTGAAAGCCAAAGAAAAATATACAGAGCTTCTAGAGCTGCTCCAACATGATCAGTCGATGATCCCCAATCAAGATCGTCTATTCAACACGGGCAAGGAGCGGCTGAATAAAGCTTTCCATGAATGGGAAAGTAAATTTTTCGAAAAATACAAAAATGTGGTTCCAGAGGAACAAAAAATCACGCTTCCCCTCTTGAATTTTCTGCACCACTGTCATCTCGAGTATGATCGAGTCAGTGCGCCAGTTAGACGTATCTTTCATCTCTATGTCCCTGTCCACGCCGCATTTGCAGCGAGTTGGGAGAGATACACGTCTTATTATATCAAACGAACGCTAGCCGAAACAGGATACGCAGTCAAGGTCACAGACATTCCAGAAGCAGACAACGCAACCACTCTCTTCGTTATCCCGAATACGGGATTAGCGACTGTACATTTCGTGCACCCTGTAACGAAGAAACAGATGGGCATTCAAATCAAAGATTTCAGAAAAGTGGGGGATGTGGTTGCACATCTGCGTTTATTAAATGCACAGGCCAAAGAATTAAAAGAGTTTCCTAGCCAAACGCGCGAACCTCCGCTTGCAGATTGCACACTTTTTAACAGCACGGACAAACTCACCCGTTATATCAGCGGCCAACGAAGCCGTTCTTATGCCTGTGCGGCCTATGATGAAGGGACAAATAGTTTTGTTGTCGTCTTTGATAGCACTCTCAATGCGAGCAACGTATTAGACCACTTAAACTTACTCCGTGTCAAGGCTCCAGCGAACGTATGCCGCATCTCCTCCCTATTGGAATTGGAACGCGCCTACTACGAATATATCGACCAACAAGAATTAACGCGCGTGAACCGCCAATTCAAGCTGTCCCATAAAAGTTTGCATACCCTTTCTCCGGCCTCGGAGATCAAGGTCCCTGACATGCCGCGCAATCTCGTCCGAACAAACTTGACCTGGCTTGCAACTATCCTAAGCAAAATCAATTTTACCCTATCCCACAGAGCGGATTACATCAATCCCGAAAGGCTTATAGACGATATGGGCGGCAAGCTAACTGCTGCAAGCGTTAAAAAATTTTTGAATTACATGATCAAATCGATCAAAGAAAAGTTATCCTACCGCGGCGTTCCAGACTCCTATGAAGCCAAAAGAAAATGGTATTGGAATTTAGAATCGCTCCTGCGCAATGCCATTTTGATCATGCGCGACCGGCTGGACAGCCTTCCCCTAGAAGAGCAGGCTAAATATACGTTCGACATCAGCACCCTAGTCCTAGAATTCGCTAAAACGACTGGCCACTGCGGAGGACGCTGGATCGACGAAGCGAATATCCTGTATGGCGTTGTTTCGGGACGGCTAGATGTTTTATTTGACGGGGATTTAGTGACCGTCCTTCACAAAATTTTGGATAATTTAAAAGTCGGCATTGTGGAAGCGATGTCCAGAGAAGGGATGGAAGTTCTTGAATATGATCCCTCGCATGGCTATTTGTTTATCATGCGTCAGCTATACAATCTGAAATACGCCATTCCGCAAGCCCAGCTGGCCGACTATGACGACCCCTATCTATGGAATGGAACGCAAGGCCGATATCATTCGAAGGATTTAGTCGAAGAAGGGTTCAAAGCGAAAGCCACCGCCGAGGCAGGCGTTGGGGCAATCCATCAAGCATGTAATGCCCGCCTCATTGGACAAAATAGAGAGGTTGTTTTGAATCATCTGCGGGAAGTTGTCAAAGAGCATTCCCGTCTCAAGCCGCAACTAGAGGGATTAAGAAAAGAGCATGCCGAAGCCATCAACAAACTTGAAGCACAGAAAAAACAAGAGAGTGCTTTAACACAACAGGAAATGGGGTCTTTAGTGCAACTCGCGCGGCTAAAAACAATCGACTATGTCAGAATGGCGCCAAAGGGGACGTTAAAAGAACAGATCCTTGCCTTGATTGCCTCAAAACCCTCTGCTTGTTTGGAATTCAACAAAGAATGGAGCAAAGCGGAGTTTGATCACCAATTAGAAGAGGAGCAGCGCGCGAACCTTCTCACTCAAGCCGACCGGGATTGGATCCGCCAACTCGAGAAAAGAAAAGAGAACTTAACAACGGGCGAAAAAGAGAAATTAAGCAAACTCGTCGACCTAAAGGCATGCCAGCTTCATCATGCCGGCACCGGAGAATGGATCTCTAGCAAACTCGGAAAAAACCCGTACGTGTATCCGGATCTGATCCGGAAGTTTGGATTGAATGTTGTGACGTTCCAAAAACAGATCGACGCACTAAAAGAGCAGCAAGCTGCAGAAATGGTTGAGCTGATCGACCAGTTCTTGATTGAAGAGAAATTGCTGCGGCGTGAAATGCGCTTACTCCCTGTTCCCAACTCACACCAGATGGCGCTCATTCCGATTGTGCAGTTGACGGTAGCGGGGACACTCCGCTTAATGAACACAGCTCAGCTGTTGGAGCCACAATAAATAATATAATTAAATGAGTTAGGTTTAATCATGCTAGGAAACATTTATATTCATATTGACGCATCGGTTACCGATGCTAACTTCGGCAACGTCCGCGTCGCTATGACCAAAATTCGCGAAGGCGAGTATCGTTTATTTAATGATATTGTTTTTACACCCCCAGCAGGTTCTTCGCTCATTGATAACATTTGCACCATTGCTGAGCTGCTCAACCATCCCAATGCACAATTTATCACGCCCCCCAATCAAACCTTTAGAAAATTAGCCCAGCGTATCAATCATTTCATTTTGCGGCACAATGTAGCTGCTGACCAAAGGAAACACACCCCTCTCAACCAGCTGTTTTTGTCGATCCCTTACGCTAAAGCGTGCGTAATGTGGTTCAATCAAACCGCCGCCCAAACCAGCCGTTTCTCCTATGAAGCCCTTATCCGTTCATTTAACCAATACCTGCTGAATATTGGTCAGATTGAAGGTTGTGATCTCTTGGAATTAGAAAGACACGTCGACGATTTTCAAGGTTTATGCCTCTACACTCCCGATGAATTTAGACGCATCGCCGAGTACTTCAATGAAATTCGTGCGATCAAAACATTCCTTCAGCGGATGGGTGGACAAGAAGGAAATTTAGATCAGATTGATCGCAGCTTAAAAAATTGCCCGGATACCACCACCATTAAACAACGCTGCACCGCACTCATTACTGAGATCGATCAAGCCGAAAGACAGTTCCACAACTCAACATCCTGGAATTATTTGCGGGGATTGGCCCGCGGCCTGCAAGCCAGGCTGACTGACCAGCTCTGCCCTGCACTAAAAGTTGCCCGAGAATTAAATATCCATGAGCAAATCCACAGCCGTCTCGGTCGCACCATGGAGAGTATTTATAATGAAGTATTTGTAAAATATACTCGCGAATTCAATACAGCCCTCGCATTGCGTAACAGGCTGGATCCGGAACATCTTGCTGAATTAGAAGCCGCAATCAATAAAACCAAAAAAGCATTTGCCGCGTGGGTGGTCAAGCACTGTGAAGTGCACTGCAAAACGCTTGCCTTTCCGCCTGATTTAGAATGGATCACCCAGCAGTTAAAAACCCATGCCCCAGCCGAAGCAGAGTGCATCCAAAGATTAGAGGCATTGGTAGCCTTTAAACAAATGTTTACGAACCTTAATAAACGGATTTTCAGCGATAAAGAGCTTCAAAACTTCAGACCCATTCCCGGAGAGCCAGCAAGGCCAGCTTTAGATCGGCTGCGCGATACACTCAATCAAGAGATGAATGCTTTGCAGCGGTGTTTCGAGCAGTTATTCGGCTACACAAATCAAATGATGAATATGAGGGATGAACTCGTTCGGCAATACCAGGAAGTGATTGATAAAAACACAAAGGCGCACACGTTCTGCAAAGATTTCGCGGCAAAACTGCAGGAAATGGAACAAGAAAGTAATGTTCTAACGTTGATGCAGAAAGCAAGAACGGTGCTTGAAGGGTGTTCATTAGGAGCGGTTGAACGTCAATTTCTGACTTCTGAAGAAATTCAACATGTAGAAGATTGCCGCTTTACCTATCACCAAGCCTATGTCAAATGCCTATTAAGTAAAATTTCCTATGACAACTTTTCCCTCTGTGCCGAATTTCATCGTACGATCGAGAACTATACCACCCTCTATCGTGAAAGAATTCGCGAAGAAGAGATGCGAACCCTGCACTCTTATTCAACGATTCTAGAGGAATTAAAAAAAGCATTTGACGTCAATTCGAAGTTATACCTTCCAGCGCGAGCTGATAAACAACCACGTTTTTGCTTTTTATCTCTTGATGACCTGATCCAATATGCTTGTGAATATGCTTCCCATTTAAAAGCTGTCAATGAAATGTATGCCCGCCACTTTCCCCACTTTCCCAATCCATGGAAAGAGGAGCTGGAAAAATTAGAAGTCATGTTAATTGCGGAAACACAAAATCGTCATGCAATGGGTCTAAATCTTATCTTTGACCATCTCATCTACAATTTTAAATATAATCATACAAAAACAAGCCCTCATGATCAATTAAGTGCATTGTGCGATGCTCATGACGCTCATATTCACTATATGAGTCACTCCCTATCTTCCCATGAAAAGCACAAAACTGTAGCCGCGTATAACGCTGCACGGATTGAATATCAAAAAAAATGGATAGCATGGGTCAAACAATATGTGCAAGCACAGCTTCCGAAAGTTAGAGCAGCCGTTGGTTCCGAACAGATTGATGCGGAACTTTTAAAATTCATTCAGTATCATGAATCGAATGTCAGAAAATTTGACGCTGAAACATATACCACTTTGCTGCCCTTGATAGAAATTTTTGTTCCAGGCGTAACGGAACAATGGCAACCATCGCTTATCGGTTATGCAAAATATGAAGCGATGTTCATTAAACACGCCATTACGCGTTGTGGATGGGAATTAAAAATTGTCAGCGAATTACCTCTTGCAGATCGATCTGATAAAACGATTTATCTCCAGCAAGTCAGAGGAAGTAATCGTCTTTGCCACGTCCATCCCCTTACGGGAATCTGGATGATACAACCTGTGAAACCTAACCATCCAGAAGATATCGTTAACTTTATTAAAATCACAAAGCTTCGGTTACAACAAGAGCAAGAATACAAAGAATTATTAGTTGCAAACAGACCATCTCTAGAAATCTACCGCAAGAGAGATCTGTTTATAGATGCTCATAAGCATCAATTATCAACCAGATGCAATAAAGAAGTGATTGTGGTGTATGATGAAGTTTGTCAGAAGTTTTTGGTTCTTTTTAACTTTGATAAGGTCCTTCAATATAACACAATTAATTCGATGCTTGTGGAGTATGGAAATGCTAGACACAATGTTCTACAACTCGAATCGTTAGCCGAGCTCGATCACCATTACTTTAGACAGGTCGATCAAGCAGAATTGCAAAAGATGAGTGCGCAATACCGCCTTTCCAAAAAAGCGTACGAAAAGCTATCGCCGCTCTCGGAAATTAAAGTTCCTGAAATGCCGAAAGATTTAGCGCGAACCAATCTGCAATGGCTGCTCGATATTTTTGATACAATCAATTTTACTGACCCTAGAAAACCGGGCTATATCCATCCAAACACGATCCGGGATGATAATCCGCAATATATTCTCCGGGTGGATACCGTTCGTTCCTCCTTAGCTACCCTCGTCAAATGCGTCAATTCGACTCCAAAAGGAAACTACTCTGCCATTCCTTCGCAAGAAGCGGCCAAAGCGAAGTGGTATCATAATTTTGAAGCGCTGATGCGCAACGCGATTTTGATTTTGCGGAACCGTTACGATATGATGCCGCAGCACCAAAAAGCCGCCGAGATGTTCGCGATCCAAGGCTTGGTCCTTGAATTTGCGAAAACAACCGGTCACTGCGGTGGACGGTGGATTTCAGAAGCCAACTTGCTGTACGGGATTGTCAGCGGCCGTCTGGATGTCCTTTTTGAGGGCGACCTGCATGCGATCATGCATAAAATTATTGATATTTTGAAGATCGGTACCATCGAAGAGATGGCGCGCGAAGGATTGGGGCAACCAGGATACGACTTGTCGCATGGTAACCTCTTTATCATGCGCGTGCTGCATAAAGCTGGGATTGCCATTCCACAAGCAGAGATTGCTTTGTATGATGATGTCTATGCGCATATGGGGGCAAAAGGTAAATACCGGACAGCCGAGGATGCCTTCGATGGATTTAATAAGAAAGCCACTTGCCATCAAGCCTTGAGAAACATTCATGAAGAGCTGAACAAGCGGATCATCACCGAAAAAGGCATCATCATCTACAACGCGCTGCGCGAATCAATGAAAAAAGAAGCCGCCGTCAAACGGCTTTTAGTTCCCCTGCAAGCAGAGCATGCGAAGCAAATCAAGAAGTTAGAGGAACGCAAAAAAGCGGAAGCAGCACTGACTGCCGAAGAAACGACATTGCTAACCGAATTATCCAATGCATGCAAAAATGCGATGCAGCGGATTGCCTTGTTAAGAGACCTCCCAAAAATGCAACGCATCCGTACCCTGCTTCAGAATAAACCTACCTCCGCAATCAATTTTGAACATGTGTGGAGATTGGCTGAATTTAAACAGTTATTGGAGAAAGAAAAACGAGAACATCCTTTGACACCTGCAGAGATTGAAAAGGTTAAGCGGTGGATAGCAAAGGAAGAGCAAAGCAAAAAAACGATTGAACTGAGTGAAGAGGAGATAAAATTCTTGAACGACCTTTCGGACCAGAAAGAAAACCAGCTTTCTGAAGCCGGAGTGATTCACTGGGTTAATAAGAAAACAGCGAAGCCGCCCTTTGCGTTTCCTCCATTTTTTGAGAAATTCAACCTGTTGGTGACTCCGTATGCGAAGCAGATCGATAACTTAAAAGAGCAGCAAGCGGACGAAGTACACGCTTTGTTAGACGAAGAGGCGGTCAAGATGGGCTTGTTGAGAAAAGAGAACCGGGTGATGAAAGCCCCCGATTCTGAAGATACCGTGGTGCAAGAAGTCACGCAAATGACCATTAAGGGGACTTTGCATTTGATGGGGTCGTCTAACCTGACCGAGAAGTGGTAATAGATCCAGATTCTTATTTGATCGAGCGTCAGCGAGAGTGAGGGCGGTGCTCCGCACCGCCCTCACTCCTGCAACCACTTCCATTAATTATTGTGAACAAATAATGAAGGCGGCGCATAGCGCACGCACTCCAAGGATCTCGCTGACGCTCGATCAAAGCCGTGCACCGCCTTCCTTCATTAGAAATCATCAATCGTTTTCACTAGATTATAATCAAAGCTATAAACTGATTTTACAAATGCCCGACTAGAATTCATTTCAAAATCAAATGCAGAACACCAGCGATATTGTGACGCTTCACTGACAAGGCCATGCTTCACAGCATTTTTATGAACATAGTTTAGTCTAGCAAGATAGGAGGTGTGTATTGTTATTTTACTTTCCCAATATTGAAACCAAACACGTCGGTTTATTGTTCCATCTCTTTGATTAATTTTTGAAGCTGTATATTGATGCAGATACGCAATCCAATTTTTTAAATTTGAAGGATCTTTTGGAGAGGTTGCAATAAAGTGATAATGATTTGAAAACACTGCCCAAGCATGTAATTCCCAATCATTTGATTTTGAAATGTATAGTAAAGCGTTATGCAGGAGCTGAAGACGAGCTGATGATTGGAAGTAATGTTCTTTTTGATATGTTCCAGCAGTAACCATATAAACTCCGTTCTCTTTTAGAATATGGGGCGGAGCGTGTGGCCATTTCGTCATCATTCGTTTCTGCTGTTAAAATCAAAAGAAGATATCCTAAAACTTTTTTAAATTAAGATGAATAAAAAAGGAGGGCGGTGCGGAGCACATCGCATCAAGCTAATTTAGTGAGGCCTCTATGTTTTTGATCGAGCGTTAGCGAGATCCCTTGGAGTGCGGTGCTCTGCACCGCCCTAACTCCTGCAATGCGTTACATTGATAATGGTGAACAAATAATGAAGGCGGCGCATAGCGCACGCACTCCAGGGATCTCGCTGACGCTCGATCAAAACGCAGTACGGCCACCGCGTGCACGCAAATCGCTTTTGGTTTAGAGTGGGACTATGGAGATGCTGAGGCATTGAATGCCATTCGTACCCACCTTGCTGACAATAAGCGCGCGATCAAGTTGTATGAGTCGTGCGGCTTCGTCAAGGAAGGGGTCAAAAAATATGTCATCGTGAAAAATGGCAAATACGCTGACCTCATCTTGATGGCAAGGTATCGGATTTAATTTCTCACACGATTTTTGGGGTGTTTGTCCTTCCTTTAAAATAATAACTTGTCAAATCTGCCTAATTTGCTAATTAATTAAGGTTAGTCCTATAATCACTATCTTCCTTAACCAGGAGATATACATGAAACTAAAAAATGTAACATTACTCATTATCTCAATGTGTCTCTGCGGCGCACCCTTGGTAGCTAACGAGGTGGTCAACGCCGTTGTCAATGAAGCGATCAAAGCCCCGCAGGTTGTTCCCACCGAAGAACAAATCGCAGAAAAAACCGATGTGCAGCTTAGAGAACTCGTGAGCGCTGATACCAAGGCGATTTTAGTCATTCCAGGTTCCACCCAAATCGTTTGGGTAAACGGCAGCTTAGTGTTATATGCCTATTACAACAACTGTTACTCCGCCACCGTCATTTCCGGTTACAACACCGGTTTGCAAGGGTTTTATAGTTACAATGGATTTTTCCTGACCGGAAGCCC
>JAGVLX010000016.1 GCA_020054065.1 Parachlamydiales bacterium
ATTTACTCTGTGGTTAATCATGAATTAGAGAAGCCATGTCAAATTACGACGAAGTGCTTGAGCAGATTGTAGACTATGTTGAACAATACGATTGCCAATCGGCAGAGACTCTAGCCACTGCCAAAGCGTGTTTAGCGGATAGTTTAGGGTGTGCGATTTTAGCGCTGCGTTTCAAAGAGTGCTCAAAATTATTAGGACCGGTCGTTCCAGACACGCAGCTGCCCTATGGGACGCATGTTCCTGGCACCTCTTTTGTGCTTGATCCGATCCGTGGAGCATTCAATATTGGACTTATGATCCGCTGGCTGGATTATAACGACACCTGGCTGGCGCAGGAATGGGGGCATCCTTCCGATAATTTAGGGGCACTCTTGGCGGTAGCCGACTATCAAACTCGCAAAAATCTTCACGAGCGCAAAAAACCGCTGACGGTTGGATTCCTCTTACAGCAAATGATCAAAGCTTACGAAATTCAGGGTGTAATCGCGTTGGAGAACAGCTTTAATCGGGCGGGATTTGATCATGTCATCTTGGTTAAAGCAGCGAGTGCGGTGACCTCTGCGCAGCTTTTGGGGGCTAACCGCGCGCAACTCTTAAGCGCCTTATCGAATGCGTTTGTGGATGCGGGTCCGTTGCGTACTTATCGCCATGCGCCCAATACCGGTTCACGCAAATCGTGGGCGGCGGGCGATGCAACAAGCCGTGCAGTGAATTTTGCTCTCTTGGCTCTGGCTGGGGAAATGGGATATCCCAGCGCCTTAACTGCACCGGTTTGGGGATTAAATGCAGTGGTGTTAAAAGGAAAACCGCTGACACTGGCTCGGCCGCTAGGGACATATGTGATGGATAACATTCTATTTAAGGTATCTTTTCCGGCCGAATTTCACGCTCAGACAGCTGTAGAAGCGGCCATACAGCTGCATCCGGCAGTTAAAGGGCGTTTGAATGAAATTCGTTCCATCCGGATCGATACGCATGAATCAGCGCTCAGGATTATTGCGAAGGAAGGTCCGTTGCATAACCCTGCTGATCGAGACCACTGCTTGCAGTACATGATTGCCATCGGGTTGATTCATGGAGATTTGACAGCGGATCATTATGAAGCCGAAGCGGCTGCTGATCCGCGCATTGATCAACTACGCGCTTTGATGCGGGTGCACGAAGATAAAACCTATAGCCAAGATTATTTGGATCCGGAAAAGCGTTCCATCGCCAACCGCCTCACCATCGAATTTAAGGATGGGTCAAGTCTGAAGCCGGCTGCAGTCGAATACCCGATTGGCCATCAGCGCCGGCGTAAAGAAGCTCTGCCGCTGATTTACCAAAAATGCGCAGCTAACTTAGCAACCCATTATCCTCAAGAGGTGGTCGCTCGCATGATGGATTTCCTTAAAGGCCCTGATCTTGAACACCATGCTGTCAATCAGCTGACAGATCTGTTTTAAAATGATAAACGCAGAGGCGGAGAGGTAGGGAGACGCAGGGAAGCGATTTTGGGGTTAATTCAGAGAACTGTGAGCGGATGCTTCATTATCCTTGAAAAATATTACAGCTAATACGAACATGGTAATGTTCATTTTATGGAGATTACTATGAAAAAAGATATTTTAGGAAAAGCTCAACTAAACTCACTGAAAATTAATTTTAAATCGGGAATACCTGGCGTGATGACCACAAGATGCTGCGCAACAGGAACATGTGAAAATCAACCTGAGAGAAAAAAATATAAGCATAAATCGAATATGATTCTCTTTACACCAGACTCAAAATCTATAGAAGATATTACAGAACATTATGGCTACCTTCGAATGTAATTATGCAATTCCAGGATGTTTTTCGAGCACAATATTTTATATCGAAATTGCAATCTGAAATTAATAATGCCATCGAAAGATTAGGAGGTAACAATTTTTTTAAAGAGTCGATTGAAAAAATATTACTCCACTTCTCTTCAGAGCTTCTAATAGAGCTGGACCAGCATATTTTACCTTCCATAGCTTTTGAAATAAACAAGGCTAAATTAAAAGGTCAGTTAATAGGCAAGACCGCCGAAGAAAGATATAAAAGCTTTTTTGTAGATGAAAAAAAATTCACATCGAATGCTCAAATTTTTCTTAAAAAATATCCTTTTTTGATTGAACTTTTAGATGAATTAATTGAGCAGACATATTGCTCTTTATTTGAATTTGTCCAAAGATTTCACAGAGATTTTTCTGAAATTTGCAAAAAATTTAATCTATCTTCGAATATTAAAATAAAAAATATTTCGCCTTTGTTTGGAGCTGATCGCCATTGTAAAAAGCAAGGTGTTCTTATTACTTTTGAAACTGGAAAAAAAATAATATACAAGCCAGTTGATCTTTCACCGGAAATCTTATATTTCGAATTTATTCAATTTTTGAGTCTTCAATATCCATACGATCAAAAATGTCCAAATGTTTTACCTATGCTAAATTACGGTTGGATTGAATACATTGACTATATTCCATGTCAAAATAAACTAGAGGTTGAATTATTTTATAAAAGATTTGGAGTTTTATTAGCCATCGCAGATGCATTAAATTATACAGACGGGCATCATGAAAATCTAATAGCTTCTGGACCCTATCCTATTTTAATTGATTGTGAAACTTTATTTCAAAACTATGAAATTCCTGTAATAAGTCAAAAAAATATTCTTTCAACGCAGTTGATTCAAAAAAATGTTAAAAAATCCACACCAATTTATTCAGCACTACAAGCAAGTAGTGAATTAAAAATCGAATGTTTGCAAACACACGCACTTAATGACCGAACGGATGAAATTTTGATAAGGTATAGGGGAATAAGATCTTCTAAGTGTCATCATAGACCCACGTTATATAATGCTGAATGCTGTCCAGTTGAACACAAAAATCAAATCGTTGAAGGATATCGCTTTGCTTATCACTATATTTCAAGCAATATTAATATGATTTTAAATCATGATAGCTGGTGGACAAATATTACTTTAGCAAAATCACGAATCGTCATCCGAGAAACAATGACATATTTATATCTTATCCGTAAAATTCAACAACCTCAAAGAATGACTTCAAAAGAAAAAGCTAGAAAATTTTTGTCTAAGAAACTGTCCTCAACTCCGTATTCAGATTATGAGATTGATGATTTACTTTCTTTAAATATACCTTATTTTTATCAAATACCTGGTAAGCGCCATCTGTATGATGGAAGAGGGTATGAATATAAAAATGTTTTTTCTAAAACCGCAATAGAAATTCTTAGGGATCTGTTTCTTGAAAGATCAGAAACAAAATTGGATTTTGATTGTAAAATTATATCAAAAAATTTGGTAAAATCTTGATGCAAAGAGTATGAAAAATTCCGTAAAAAATTTTTACAATTCACTTCAAATATCTACATGGGCTTCTGGTTTACTTTTTAAAGCTGCCCCTAAAGAAATTCTCTTTTTATTATTTTTTTTGTTTATACAAGGTATTATTCCGGCCCTTAGTTTGTATTTGATCCAGGAAATTGTGAATGGTCTGAGTTTTTCCCATGCATTTCCTTTTTATTTTATCGTTTTATGGGGTGGAATTTTATTTTTAGACATTCTCTTGAACCCGATAGCTTCTATTGTACGCTTAAACGTTAACGAGAAGATCTTAGAATTCTGTAATTTGTTGTTGATGGATAAAGCTAACACCATCGAAGGATTAGCTCCCTTTGAAAATCCAACATTTCATGACGAAATTCAATTTTTAAAAAATGAGTCCTCAAGAAGGCCTCTAAATTTTGTGTATGTGTTGTCGGGTTTTATCAAGGATCTCATCTCTCTTATTTCGATTTTGTGGGTGCTTAGCTTAATTAACTGGTGGGTACCTTGTGTAATTTTGATCGCTAATCTTCCACATGCTCTCTCAACCATTTGGTTTGAAAAACAAGCATGGGATCAAATGCTATTTGTTAGCCCTGAATCTCGAAAAATGTCCTGGCTTTCTTCCTTGTTTTTAGATGATCGCCATGCAAAAGAGTTGCGCCTTTTTGGTTTTGGACAGTTCTTGATTGAACGCTATAAAGACTTAGCCTCGCAGATGCGTCGCAAGCTGACGGGAGAAAGATGGGCTAAAGCCATATCGACTGCTTTTATTTCTTCTACGAGCGTAATAGGCAATCTTATTATCATCGGGTTTGTTTTAGAGATGACAATGAAAGAACAGATTCATATTGGGAGTTTTGTCATCCTGATTCAAGCTTTGTTTATGACCCAAACCTATCTGAATGGCTGTATCGCAAACATGGGAATGGCAGCTCCCATTATCCTTTATTTTCAAAAATTTAAATCTTTCGTAACATCGAATCCCTGCCTGTTATCTAAGCATCAAAATATAAACCCTCCGCAATTTAATCATCAGATAGAGTTTAAGAATGTTTCTTTTAGCTATCCAGATGGGCGCAAGGTGCTTTCCAATCTTAATTTTTCTATTAAACTAGGCGAAAGAATTGCCATTGTGGGGGAGAATGGAGCGGGCAAATCCACGTTAATCAAACTTCTCTTAAGGTTTTACGACCCGTCCGAAGGAAAGATCTGCATTGATGGGCAAGATTTAAAGACATTGGATTTAACATTATGGCGATCGATGATTAGCGGTGTATTCCAAGATTTTTGCCAGTATCATTTTACGGTTAAGGAGAATATTACTTTAAGCAATCTTAAATCGGCTCAAGAGCAAATCGTTGTGGCTGCTCACAAAGGAGGATTCGCTAGTGTGTTGCCTAAGCTTGCCAATGGATTCCACACTCTTTTGGGCAAGCCATTTGGTGGAACAGCCTTATCGGGAGGGGAGTGGCAAAAATTAGCCATGTCCCGCGCATTTCTCAGAGAGGGGCAGTTGTTGATTTTGGATGAACCCACTTCTGCTCTGGATCCGGGAAGTGAACTTGAAATTTTTGAAAAATTTGCGGAACAGTCCTCGGGAAAAACAGCTTTATTGATCACTCATCGTTTAGGTTCCATTAAAATGGCAAACCGCATTCTCGTTTTAAAAAATGGACGCCTTATTGAGGAAGGGACCCATCAGAAATTACTCAACCTCCAAGGAGAGTATGCTTCGTTATATTTTGCGCAAGCGGGTCAATATGATTTAGGATTTGTATAAGGCTTTACAATCGTCAGTTTGGGACCATTTCTGTTAATCCAATGTTGCATTCTTTACTTTGGGAAGCTCGGCAACGAGGGCCGTGATGTTGTCCTCTGAAATGAGCGCTTTTCCCGCCAGATACATCGCAACATTGTTCAATGTTTTTCCTCGGCTGACGACAAACTGGATGGCTTTTGCCACCGCATGCGACTCTGCGACTTTAAACAATCCATCGCTCGCCACAACCACATACTCATCTTCTGGCTGCAATTCATGATAGGTCACTTTAGGACGCGGTGTTAGCAACCGTTTTCCTTCTTTCGACGTCACATCCCGATCACCAATAGCTCGCGTTACTTCGATATCAATCCCATTTGGAGAATGCACGCGGCCCTCTTTGATGACTTCTTCGCCGCCAATTCGGATCACCGATTTAGCAAATTCCGGCTCAAACGCATCGGCATCGGCTGAGAGGCGTTTAGCTGTGCCATCTTTTTTGACAATAAGTGCTCGCGAATCGCCAGCATTGGCGACGAAAACGGTTTTTCTGGCAAATGGGGGCACTGGCTTATCAGGGATAAAGACCACCGTAGCCGTGGATCCAGCCTCTCCATCGACCCGTTCGGTATAGATATGATCTAAATCTAAAAATGCTTTGGTAAATGCATTTTGCAAGCCCGCTATATTCGGCCTGAGCCGCATTTCATGCGCCAGGGCTTGCTCAAAAAAGGCTGAAAAATTAATCCTTAAAAAATCAGAACAATCCTCTCCACCATGCCCATCATAGACAGCATAAAGAGTTCCGGTGCAATGCTTGCTGGTAATTCGATCGACTAAATAACGGTCTTCATTCTTTTCTCTGGAAATCCCGACTGTTGAACAAACACCTACATTTGTTCCATTAATTTTTAAATACTCAGGCTGTTGAAGATCTTCTGGCAGATTGCTGATCTTATAATTGTGTTCAAAAATATTAATAAAGGTCGTTGCACGCTTCTTGACTTCATTCTCCAATTGCTTATCTGCACACTCATTTTGCTTCTTCATGCTTGTCAACGATTCTTCTACGGTTGTGCGTTTACGGTGAAATCGAGCTTGGAAGAGTGATTCGTTACGAGCTTCTAGAGAGAGTTTTAGTGCCCCATGCATGATCATTTTGATCACTGGACCGGTCTTATACGGAACGTTTGAATAAAATTGCCACGCAACGGCATTCCACTTGGTCAAAATCGGCTTAAGCTGCTGTGCGGTTTGAATGAGCACGTTAATGCTTTTGGGGTTTAGATAGGTCCATGGCGAAGCGGCAACCACTTTAACTGCTGAAAAAAAATATTTCGTCCCGATGCGCAATGCCATCGTTGTGGCTAGTCCTGCTAAAGAAATCCCCGTTCCTACTCCACTTGTTAACATAGTTCCTCCGGTCATTGTCCTATTCTAATTTAATAGCTGCGCTGGATTTTCGATCAGATGGATAAAGTAATTGGAAAATTCGGCGGCGCCATCGCCGTCAATCACGCGATGGTCAAAGCTCCACGATAAATTTAACCGTTCCCGGATGACCACCTCATCCTGCACGACCACTGGTTGTTTTTGGATCCGTGCGATTCCGAGGATAGCGATTTCAGGATAGTTGATAATGGGAGTCGCCCACTGTCCTCCTAGTGTCCCAAAGTTGCTGATGGTAATGGTGGAATCGAGCAAATCTCCGCGATCTAGCTTATTCTCCGTCGCTTTCTTCTTCATAGCATCATACATTCTAATGATCTCGACTAATTTTAAACTTTGAACATTTTTTAGAACAAAAACCATGAGCCCTAAAGGAGTTTTCGTTGCAATTCCAATGTTGTGATGTTTATGGATAATCAATTTATTGGTTTCTAGATCCACCGAACCATTCACCGCCGGATACTTTTTAAGCGCTTCCGACAAGGCTTTAATAAAAAATGGCATGTAGCTGACATTAATCCCTTGTTTGACTGCTTCCCTTTTAATGTTTGTACGCAACTGAACCAAACGGGTGGCATCCAGGGTATCAAAGAACGAGTAGTGGGGAACAATGTACTTGGATTCTACCATCTTCTCGGCAACGATATTTCGCATTCCGGTCAACGGCTGCTCTTCATCATCCTCCATATGCAAGACGGGCGTACTCGTCGTAATTTCAGGTGCGGCGCGGGTGGAGGAAGAGCTGCTCTTTGCCGTCGTCTTAGCATGAAATTTGACCACATCATGCTCGGTCACCCGGCCATCTTTTCCCGTTCCCGTAATCGCATTGATGTCCATTCCCAATTCTTTAGCCAACTGACGCACGGGCGGAGTCGCTTGAGCACCGGTGGTAGAGGAGGGCACTTGCTTAGGTACAGCTGCAGAGGGCAATTCAATTTTTGGCTTGCTTTCTTGGGTTTTGGCCGGAGCTTGCGTCTCTGTTTCCGTTTTTTGCACATCGGCCACTTCGATGTCATAGATCGGCTGGTCACGATGAGCCATCTCGCCTGGTTTATGATACTGTTTGGCGAGCCTTCCCGGATAAGGCGCTGGCAATTCCACTGTCGCTTTATCGGTCATGACAACGACGACGGGCTCATCTTGTTTCAGCGAATCGCCAACTTGTTTGAGCCATTCGATGACCTCTCCTTCGACAACCCCTTCTCCAATATCTGGCAATTTGATCGTGACTGTCTTTCCCATGATTTTCCTTAATACTGGACGATGTCGATTAGCGCTTGTTTGATTTTATATGCATCGGGCAAATATTCCTTCTCGAGGGTATTGGGGAAGGGCGTATCCAATCCACCCACGCGTTTGACGGGGGCCTTTAAGCGCAGGAAGCATTTCTCCATGATCTGCGCCGCAATTTCTGCACCAAATCCTTGCGTTTTAGGGGCTTCATGGGCCACGACACAACGGCCGGTTTTTTCGACCGAGCGGACAAGGGCGTTGATATCTAACGGATTCAGTGAGCGCAGATTAATCACTTCCGTGTCGATCGCATACTCGCTGGCCAATGCTTCAGCTGCTTCCATGTTTTGATGGTGTTGGGCGCCCCATCCGATGAGGGTGACATCTTTCCCATGTCGGGCAATCCACGCTTGGCCGATAGGGATGGTGTAATCCTCTAAAGGGACTTCCTCTTTAAGCGAACGGTATATCCGTTTCGGCTCTAAAAAAATGACTGGATCGTTGCCGCGCAAAGCGGAAGCCAGCAATCCTTTGGCGTCGTAAGGGGAAGAAACCACCACCACATGCAATCCAGGGGTATGCAAAAATTGGGCTTCCGGAGATTGCGAGTGATAGTGGCCGCCATGAATTCCGCCGCCATAGGGCGATCGTACCACCACTGGAGCGGCATATTGGTTACCGGTGCGGTAGCGCATTTTAGCCAACTCGTTGACGATTTGGTCATAGCCGGGAAAGATATAATCGGCGAACTGAATCTCACAGATCGGCTTGAGTCCTTTTTGGGCCATTCCAATTCCGAAGCCAATAATCCCTTGTTCGCTTAACGGGGAATCAAAGCAGCGCGCTTCCCCATATTTTTCCTGTAATCCTGTCGTCACGCGAAATACACCGCCAAAATAGCCGCAGTCTTCTCCAAAAATGACCAAGCGGTCATCCCGTGCAAACTCTTGCATCAGTGTATGGTTTAAAGCTTGGATGATGTTCATCACCGGCATAGCCAGCTATTCCTTGGGAAAAAAACGTTTTAATTCTTCGTACTGTTCTTGCAACGGCTCTGGAACTTCAAAATACACATTCTCGACCAGCGAGTGAAGGGGTGGGGGCTTTGTTTCTTTGGCTTGATTGATGGCTGTCGTAACGGCTTCGCTAATATTTTTTTGCTCTTGCTCTTCCAGAGATACATTCCACAATTTTTTGCTTTCTAGGTATTTGCGCATCCGTTTGACCGGATCTTTTTGTTCCCATTTCTGCACTTCTTCCGGTTTTCGGTAGAGGGTAGGATCGTCGGAGGTGGAGTGAGCTCCCAACCGATACGTCATGGCTTCGATCAAAATCGGGCCTTCTCCATTCAAGCATTGTTCGCGCGCTTTTTTCGTGACGGCATAGACGGCAAAAAAATCGTTTCCATCGACGCGATGAGTGTGGATGCCGTATCCGATCCCTTTCGGTGCAATCCCTTCCGAAGCAAATTGACGGTTTGTGGGGGTGGAGATGGCGTAGCCATTATTACGGCAGAAAAAGATCGCCGGGCATTTGCGGACTGCAGCAAAATTGACTCCAGCATGGAAGTCCCCTTCAGAAGTGGCCCCTTCGCCAAAATAACAGACGGCGACGGTAGGTTCTTTCTGTAATTTCATGGCGTAGGCGCAACCGGCGGCATGGGGAATTTTGGTTCCGATCGGTGACGAGCACGTCACAACGTTTAAACGGCGCGATCCGAAGTGGTTAGGCATTTGCCGTCCGAGGTTTAAGTCATTTGCATTGCCAAACATGTGATCGACATATTCTTGCGCCGTGAATCCGCGCCAGAACATGATTCCCGCTTCGCGGTATTGGGGATAAATCCAATCCCCAGATTCTAAGGCAGCGGCGCTGGCAACCGAGCAGCATTCTTCTCCTAAAGAGCTTAAGGCGAATGAAATCGCGCCTTGACGCTGCAACGTGATCATCCTTTCATCAATATGGCGGGTCATCAGCATGGCGCGATACGCTTTCAAGAGCACGTTGGAATCGAGTTGAAACGGAAATACGTCATCTAGAGTGCCATGTTCACTGAGGTAGCTGATCAGAGGAATATTCATAATAGTATAGATAGTCGAGAAAAGGGTATCCCGCAAGGCTTTATTGTACAGTTCACCACTGAGCCTGTGAGATCTCTGAGAAGTAAAATGAGAATGAACCACAGAGGCACAGAGATAAAATCAACGATAACGCAGATAACCAGGATGATACGCAGGAAAATAGGGATAAATCAATGTTGCAACATGGCATCCAATCCTGATTATCGTGGTCATCAGTGTTATTTTTTTATCAATCCCTGTGTCTCTGTGATTATTTGGAAAAACGCCATCCCGCAACGGTTTTGTAAAAATCTCCTATTATTGTAAACTTGCTAATACAACCGGAAAATCATATGTATAAATTTTATTCTATTCTTGCTGTTTGGATGACATTGGTTGTTCAAGGGCATGCAGCTGATAAGTTTATCCCCTCCGAAGTGTATAAGGAAGCGGAACGGTTACGGGAGGAGGGACAGACCTTAAATGGGTTGAATTTATTCAACATCGCCATCGTCGAATATCAGAAGCAAGGCAACTATATCGGCGTCATTAAATCGATTGAAGGACGTTTCATCTGTTGGCACAACTTATTTGTGCGGACCAAGGATAAAATCTATGCCATTTTTGCCAAGAATGATGCCGATGCCATGATGGAAATTGCGGAAGAGCATAAAATTTTCGAGCTTGATTACCAGCTTCACTACTACAAAGGCAAAACAAATACATTCCTAAAGAACTATTACGCCGCTGAAAACGAATTCCGTATTGCCATCGAGACCTATCCGGAAGATAATTCAGAAAAAGGGGACCGCGTTGCCTACTGGGGTTACGTCACCTACTTGACGGGCAATAAGGAAAAAGGGAAACAGCTTCTCTTAGACGGCATCAAGCAGATCGAACAGCATGCCGAAAAAGCGGATTCCTTTTTAGTGCATATTTGGCTCTCAGGGGCTTATTTAAGGCTAGCGGAAATCCTCCGTACAGACAATAATCAAGAGGGGCGATATTATCTCGATAAAGCCCAGCAAATTATCAATTCCGATCCCCGGTTGGTTAATCGCAAGGATCAGTTGAAGAAAGTCGAAAAAGAGTATGAAAAATAAGGGATCGCATGTTTATCACCAAAAATAAAGTCCGCATGCATGACACAGATATGGCCGGAATCCTCTATTTTCCACGCCAATTCCGCTTTGCTCATGATGCACTTGAAGATTTCCTAGAGAAGAACGGGATTCGCTTTTTTGACATGTTCACTAAAAATTCATTTGTGTTTGTTATTGTCCATGCGGAAGCCGATTACAAAATTTCGCTTAGAGTCGGAGATGAGCTAGTCGTAAAAATGAAGATCGGCCACATCGGCAATACGTCGATGACTTTTCTTTTCGAAATCTGGCGTGGAGAAGAGCTTACCGGCACAGCCAAAACGGTTCACGTTTGTTTAGATCGGAAAACGCGTCAAAAAATTCCCGTGCCCGAAGAAGTGCGCAAGCAGTTCGCTCAATATACCTAATCTATGCAACTCTTTGCACGCGACTCATCAGGCTGCTTAGTTTCAGCGACCCATGCCATCAAACAACACAATTACGTTTGCCTGGAGTGCCAAGGAACCGTGCGGCTTCGTTTTGGTGAATACCGCCATCCGCATTTCTATCATTTGACTCCTCCCAGCCATTGCCGGCAAACGGGGAAAACCCTTGAACATCTGCAGGTGCAATATTACCTACAACACCTACTCTGCGGCTGCGATTTGGAATATCCCTTTGAAGCGATCAATCGAATTGCTGATGTCGCCTGGCATACCCATAAAGTGGTGTTTGAAATTCAATGTTCATCGATTTGTGCGGAAGAGGTGCGGGCACGGAATGCCGATTACGCATCGTTGGGGTACTCCGTCGTGTGGGTTTTACATCAGCAACAATTCTGGCGCGAACGTCCGAGCGCTGCGGAAATGTGGGTTTTGCGGCAAGGCCATTACTATTTTACGGATATGGACGAACAGGGAAATGGGTGTATTTATGATCGCTTGATTCTCTTTCGCGATGGGATCCGTCAAGTCTTATCAAATAAGCTTCCCGTACAATTGAATGAACAACATTCCATGCCTAAAACAAAACCGTATCATGCGCATCGTGCTTATTATTTTGCAGGCGATGTCTGCGATAAGATCCTTAAAGGTGTATTGGCCGCACCGATTACGCCGCAAGAACCACGATCTCATATTCCCTGGTGGTATACGTGGATCGCGCATCCTTATCGGGTGGCGTTTCAATTCTTTCTCGAGCGTGCTTGTCGATAATTAGGACCAGGACATCCACGACACACAGGACAAAAAATTAGCGTTTTAGTCGGAATCGATGCGGATTTCCTGTCCTTGGGCATTTTGAAACACTAGGCTGGCATTGTAGCTTGAACGGACGAATGGTCCGCTGTACATATGCTTGACGCCGATCTCCCGACCATATTGCGCATATTTTTCGAACGTGTCGGGATGAATGAACGCTTTAACCCCTAACTTCAATCGATTGGGTTGCAAATATTGCCCAATAGTAATGATGTCGCACCCCACATCGCGTAAGTCGCGGATGGTTGCCAATACTTCATCGCAACTTTCACCCAGCCCCACCATGATGCCGGATTTGACAAAATGCCTCCCTGGTGCATGACGGGCATGTTTTAAGACGTTTAGAGTGCGGTCATAAGTAGCTTTGTGGCGGACTTTAGGCGTAAGATTGCGCACGGTTTCGATGTTGTGGTTAAAAATCTCTGGCTTGGAAGCCAGCACGGTATCTAAGGCGGATAAATTGCCTTCAAAATCGGACGTTAAAAGTTCAATAGTTGTGCCAGGACCATTTGTCCGCACCGCTGCGACAACTTTGGTTAAATGTGCAGCGCCGCCATCAGGCAGATCATCCCGCGCGACCATGGTGATCACGACATGCTTCAGTCCTAATTCTTTGACCGATTCTGCAACTCGCTGCGGTTCATCTTCTTCTAACGGTTTAGGTTTCTTGGAAAAATCGATATCGCAAAAACCGCAGCTGCGCGAACACTCTTTACCCATAATCAAAAAGGTCGCAGTTTTTTTTGACCAACATTCTAGCAAGTTAGGACATTTTGCCTCTTCACATACCGTATGCAACCGTTTTGACTGCAGCACTTTCCCCGTTTCCCATAAATTTGATCCTTTCGGCAACTTTCTATGCAGCCATGAAGGAAAACGTCCTAACCCCACCACAGCATCTGCCTCAGCAGCTTCTGGATTCGCTGGCAGGACGTTCAGACGACGCGTTTTAACGGCCGGTTTGATATCGAAGAGATCTGACATACTATCCTTTGCGTTTGGAAGGCGGAAGATGCAAAGGCCATCCGCTAGCTAAGAAGGCTGCTTCCATCCACGCTTCAGCGATCGTGGGATGGGCGTGCATCGTTTCGGTCAAACATTCAACTGTTAATTCATTCGCAACCGCTACGGCCATCTCGCCAATCATGGTCGAGGCTTCGTGTCCAAACACTTGCGCGCCCAGCACCTGCCCTGTTTTTTTATCGATAATCACTTGCGCAAACCCTTCGGTGTGCAGCGCAGCTTGCGACTTGCCCAAGGCTTGGAAGGGGAACGCTCCAGCCGTTGCTTGAAAGCCGCGCTTCTGCGCTTCCTCTAAGCTTAATCCGACCGAAGCAATCTCTGGGTGAGTAAAGATAACAGAAGGAACGGCATCATAATTTACACGCGCGGGATGTCCAGTGGCATTTTCAGCCGCGACGATCCCTTGATGGGTTGCGACATGCGCCAGCCACCACCGCGCGGTGACATCGCCGATCGCATAAATGCCGTCCACTGAGGTCTGCATGCGGTCATCTACGACGATTCCCCCTTTGTCGTTCAGTTCCACTCCCGTGTTTTCGATCCCGATATTCGAACTATTCACTTGCCTGCCAACCGACACGAGTGCCGCCTCTGCTTTAAAAACGGTACCGCCTTCGCTTAGTTCCGCTTCGACCCCGTTTTTGACCGCTTTCAAGCCTTTCACTACTACTTCGGTATGGATCGCCACTCCTCTTCGTTTCAACGATTTGGATAACACATCCGATAGCACTTGCGCTTCCGTGGGAATGATGCGCGGCAATAACTCTAGAATTGTGACTTCAACGCCTAAAGTGGCGTAAAGCGAAGCGAATTCACAGCCGATCACTCCTCCGCCTATCACGATTAAACTTTTAGGTAAGGTGCGCAGATTCAACAAACTAGTCGAATCATGGATCACTTTCCCATCAACCGGGAAGGCTGGCAGGAGGCGTGGTTCTGATCCAGTGGCAATGATCGCCTTGTCGGCATAAATAACCGTGTTATGTTTACCGGTGATTTTGATTTCGTTGGAGGTCATGAACTTGCCAAACCCTTCAAACACGTGGATCCCATTGGCGGCAATCAACGAAGTCAGACCTTTGCGAATTTGAGTGACGACTTGATCCTTACGCTCTACCATCTGGGCATAATCGAAATCCACTCCCTGAACGGTAATGCCATACTTCTCGGCATTTTTGATCGTGTCATACACTTCGGCGTTGGCAATTAACGTTTTGGAGGGGATGCATCCGCGGTTTAAGCAGGTGCCGCCAAGCTCCTTAGCTTCGATCAAGGCCACTTTGGCCCCATGTTGCGCGGCCTTAATGGCAGCCGGATATCCGCCCGGGCCTGAGCCGAGCACTGCGATGTCAAATTTTTGCGTTTGTTCAGTCATGTCGCCTAGCATAACCGAAAAAAGATTATACCGAAAGTGTTTCAAAATTGGACATTTCGACCGAGCCAAAGCCTCGCGGTTAAGCCATCGCAAAAGGGTCAATATTGACTTAATATTCACCCTTTTGCGATGGCTTAACCGCGAGAGCTTTCGCTTCGGTCCAAATGCCCAATTTTGAAACATTTTCGGTATCACTGCCTAGGAACTTTAGTTTTATCCCAAACGCACCGTTCGTCCGCCATCCAAAATAGAAATCGCTTTTCTTATACGATGAATAACGTAACCTGAGCGCAATAAAAGGTTTACATCCATGCAATCCAAGAAAAAAACAACTGTTTTGACTCGGGAACGCATCTTCATAACACGCGCATGGATGGTAACAGCATGTTTCGGAGTGTTCCGGAGCCAAGCTCAGCAACGTCATCCGGCTATTGCAGCGATTCGCCGAGCCGATCACGTAAAATGTAAAGTTGTGTAGGGGGTTGCGGATTTGCCATTTTAGAAATTTGGAGCAGTCATTTGGTTCGCAAGCGCAAAACGGCGGATCATGCGCTTCTCCAAAGATTCCATGATCATCGTTGCCCGCTAACCCCCACGCCACCCAGTGTCCAGCATCAAACGCATACAATTGACACCGGTGGCGTGGAATGAGTTGATATAAAGACGAGCAGGGTGTATCGGCAACTACGCATTTGTATGGTGCACATCCAGAAAATAAAATAGGAGTCATTAAAAATAGAATGAACTTTAACATAAATAAGTTGCATTAAACCGATTAACGCCATATAAAATAAAGTGTATTTTATGGTGGAATGGTCATGTCCAAACCCGTTAAAACTAAGTTATGTTGGAACTGCGAAGGAATTGTCACGCGCGATTCTGTAAATTGCAAATACTGTGGCGTTTATTTGCGGCGGGATGATGACCATGAGGATGAGGATGAAGAGGACGAAGCGCCAAAATCTGCATTTAGCGCGTTAAAAAATGTCATTCCGCGTCCGCCTTATGTGCCTGAAGAATCGAGTTCCTCTTCTTCACCAGCCGGATCAATACCCCCGACAGCTACAGTAACAACCGCTGCGATCAAACCACAATCGATTGCGACAACGTGGAAAACGATTTTATATCCGCTTATTTGTCTATCGGCCGGATCCGTATTTTTACTATTTAGCTTCCTTCTCTATTTCTTTTCCGAAAACGGGACGCTGGTTCTGCAATGGGATGCCGGACGGTGGTTAATCTATTTAGTCATTTCTCTTCCTTTGCTTCTCCTGGGATGGCGTTCGTTGTCTCAGATTGAAGATTAATGTTCCTTTTCAAATATCTTTTAAATACATACACTACACAACTTAGGTTTTATTTTATAAATCGAGGAGCCGTCGGCCTATGCGTCGCCTGATTATTTTAGTTATTTTGGTTTCCCTGACTAGCTGCTGTAAATTCAAGCTGTGGTGGTGGCAAAAAGATTGCGGTGAATGCGACCACAACAAAAACAGCAATGTCGTCCGTGTGGCAATGGATGAAGACCAATATCAAGCGACTTGTGAAATTTCCAAGATCATTATCGATTACCAAGATGAGCTGAAGCGCGATCTGGAAATGTACCTCATCCACTCGTATGCAGAGCCTGATGAATACGGGCAGTGGCACATCTGGTTAGATTTTAATACTCAAGAGATTCTTGATGTGGCGGGAGCGCGCCGCATGATTGTTAGAACCGTTGAAGGATTCTTGGATCGTCTTAACTCCCATCCATGGTTGTATATTCGCACCGGGCGGTTTACTCCCATGAGCCTTTATGTCAGCGTCGAGTTGACCAGTTATTATGGCAAATTCATTGACCCGTTGATCGTGGGACGGATGGAGCTTGAAGGGGGATTCTTAACGTGCTATTACGCGCACGATGCGTTAAATCCACGCTCGGTTATCTTCCACCAGCACTTCGAGCCTTATGCGAGCGCGGTGTGCTTTGTGCGGCACGAAGATGAGTTAGCTAAAGCAAAAGAGCAGGGCAAAATTCCGACCGTCAAAGATTTCAGAATCATTCGCAACCGGCGTGATAAGCTCCTAGGCTATCCAGAAACGTATCCTTAGGATGAGTGAACAAGAACTCAGGACGTTCAGGACAAAACCCTTGCTATTAAAAACAGGACCTAAAAAAATTGTCCTGTATGTCCCATACGCATCAACCTAAGCTAAGGTTTTTTGTTCGGTATGTAGTTAATTCTTATTCCGAATTTTCGTACCCGTGCCCGCGTGCGTGCCCGTGCCCGATCTGATTTCGATAGTTTTTCTGCATCCGTTTTGACTATATTTTAAATTCTTAGCGTTTTATATACGTTATGTATTTTAGGATCCGGGATCGGGCTCGGGCTCGGGCACGCACGCGGGCACGGGCACGAAAATTCGGAGAAGAACTGAATACGGATACAATATTTTGAATCTCTTAAGTTGATGCGTATGCCTGTATGTCCTGTCACTGGCCGCGGCGCAGAGTTTGAAATGCCTCCGGCAGCGCATGAATGATGTCGCTGGCAATTAAGCAATCTTCTGAAAACTCAACCGAAGCAATATCGCCCGCCAATCCATGTAACACGACGCCGATTTGAGCGGCTTCCCAGACAGGCAATCCTTGCGACGCAAGGGCAGCGATCACTCCGGTTAGCACATCGCCGCTCCCCGCAGTCGCCATGCCGGCGTTGCCATACGGCGATATCCGCACTTCTCCATTTGGATGAAAGAGGAGTGTCGGTGCGCCTTTCAATACGACAATAACCTGCCGCTGGGTGGAATAGGCCTGGACGTCATCAATAAACTGTTTCGTCAGTTCTTGCGGACCTTTACTCCCCAATAACCGTCCCATTTCTCCATGATGCGGAGTGATCACGCATTCTTTAGGAAAAACGACTTCTTTAGTTTGTGCCACAATATTTAAGGCATCTGCATCTAATACGCACTTCACCTGAATCCGGGGAAGCACGCTGCGAATGAGCTCTTTCATTTCATCTGTCGTGCCAATGCCTGGGCCTAGGTAGACGGCTCCCGCTGCATTGAGCTGGTCGATGACTGCCTCTTTTTCGTGCGGCTGATAGGGGGATTTGATCAGTTCATAGGGACTGTTCGATAAAAGTGCCTCCATCCCTGCGGGGTGAAGCAGTCTGACAATCCCCGCGCCGCCGCGCAAAGCAGCCAGCGAGGAGAGCAAAGATGCACCAGGCATAGTTGGCGAGCCTGACAATCCTACTACGTAACCACGTTGATATTTATGACGTGTACGCTGCGGATGGGGCAGGAGGGTGCTTAATTCATTGATTTGTAAAAGTTCCGTCTGGCTTTCTAACAAATGCTCGGGCAGTCCGAAATCGACCTGTTGCAGCACCCCGACGGTGTTCCAGCCTTGATTGAGGAAAAATCCCCATTTGGCCCCCCCTAAATAGACCGTCAGGTAAGCTTTGATCGCTTCCCCTTCGACCTGGCCGGACTCTCCATTTAAGCCTGAAGGGATATCAACCGCGACAATGGGAATTTTGGATTGATTGACAAAAGCGATGATTTGATCATACGGCGCTTCTATTTTGCCGCGGAATCCAGTGCCGAATAATCCGTCGATGATCAGATCGAAGGGTTGAATGGTTTCTTCGGATAACGTTTTTAATTCGACACCATAGTGATCTAAAAAACGGGTGCGGTTTAACTTGCATAACGGAGAAAGCTCATTCTCGGAACTCACTTGCAAAGCGGCGACTTTATAGCCAAGTTCTAATAAATAACGACCCGCTACATAAGCGTCGCCGCCATTATTTCCTTTGCCGCAGAGAAGCAAAACTTGATGATCCAGGTGCAGCTGCGAGATTAGCCCGTCGGTGGTCTCTGCAATTCCAGCGCCAGCTTGTTCCATAAACGCTTCTTCCGAATAGCCAGCTTGATACGCTTGTTTTTCAGCATCTGCCATTTGACGCGGAGTGACAACTTTGACCATTACAAATGCTCCTCCTTGACCGTTCGCTGCATCAAGAGCTGAACAGCTTCCTGGAGTTTAAGGTCTTTATGGACCACTTTATATACCATTTCCGTAATGGGCATGGGCACATGCAGCTTTTCTAGCAGCTGCATGGCGGCGATGCAGCTATAAGCGCCTTCCACGACCATGCCGATTTCCGCAAACGCCTCTTCCTGTGTTTTGCCTTGCGCGAGAAGTTGACCGAATTGGAAGTTACGGCTCATGGTCGAATTGCAGGTGAGGCAGACATCTCCCATTCCAGCTAGGCCATAGATGGTTTCTGCTTTGCACCCTTTGGCTACTGCAAGTTTGCGGATCTCATGCAAACCGCGGGTGATGAGGGCAGCACGTGCGCTTTGTCCAAAATTTAAGCCGTCGGAGATCCCACAAGCAATAGCGATGATATTTTTCAGGGCTCCGCCTAATGCCACTCCGATGATGTCTGCATTGGGATACACACGGAACGATTTGTGGGTGAACGTCTCACAGACCAGGGGGATCAACGCTTGATCGAATGCGGTTCCGACGACTGAAGTCGGCAGCCCATGGATGATCTCTTGAGCAAATCCTGGCCCGCTGATGAAGCCAATCAATGGATTAAACGATGCTCCAAGCACTTCTAAGGCAACTTCCGGCAGCGTTAATGTGGTGTCTTGTTCGATTCCTTTAGAGGTAATGATGATCGGAGTCGTCGGGACATGCGCGTCGCGCACTTGTTCAAAGACGGGACGGATACCGGCCGCCGTCACCGATTCCACAACCACGTCGGCGTGATTCAGCGTTTCCTCTAAATCGGTTGTAAAGCGCATGTTGGGCGGAGCGAGAATGCCCGGGAAGCGTGGATGGATGCGCTGGGTGTTTAGTTGGTTTGCGAGGGCAGGGTTAGTCGTCCACGACACGACATCATACCCTTTTGACGCTAACAGATTGGCCAGGCAAAATCCCCAGCTGCCTGTTCCTAAATATCCAATTTTCATGACTTTACTTTATCAGTTCACGATTTACGGTTCAACGTAAGGAGTGGAAGGCAAAGAACGCCCTTTCCATTTCGTAAGTAACTCAGGCGTAGGATAATAGAATTCCGCTGCCAACTCGATTGGCTGCTGGGTGGGGGGATTTCCGGTGATGCCGGAAAAAATTTCACGATCCCGTTGCATCAGTGCGTTTTTTACGGTTTGCGGGCTTGCGTCCCCTGAATGATTTTTTAAGGGCGCAAAGCACTCTTGCCGCGGATAAACGATGATTTCAACCTGGTCGGCAAACGGAATGACATCGAAGATAAATTTTTCAAATTTCCAGGCATTCGGTTGAGCGCTCATCTGGGTGAGGCCTTGATCATCCACTGCCGAAGCCGCTTTGAATGCTTTGTGTAACGGGAGGGTGCAGTGTTCTGCTACTTCGGCGATGAAATCCATGCTAAAACAGAACAGGCTTAAGCTGGCACAGCGATGCTTTAATGAGCCATCTGGATTGACCGCTGTTTGCTCTTCTTTAGAAATTTCAGAATATTCGCGCACCACTGTTTTCGGTCCAGATTTGACAATAACGCCAATTTTTTCCACTGGATCGGACCGTAAAATCGACTTGAAGGTAGCTTGAGCGCCGGTCCGTTGATGGTAAGCCACTAATTCAGCATCGAACGGATCGGCCAGCGGATTATCGATCAACACAACATTGACGGCTTCAATGCCGGCTTTTTTCCAATGGGTCCACAAGCCAGAATGATAAAAATCGTGCAGGATGTTTCCGTTGCCATCAGGGCCTTTTGCAAGGGTATCCGGAGCTTCCAAAAAAAGATTGCCGTCGCCGGTTAAAAAAGGGAGCATCGATTGAGTAAAGAAGTGGATTTGCTCGTTAGCCAGTCCAAAATGGCGATGTTCTTCAAAGTAAGTGCGTGTGGCCTGATCGTTGAGGGGAGAGGTCATGAACGCAAGATGCAGGAGTTGATTGGCTTGCTTAGAAGCGGCAACTGTTTTTTCGGCCAATAATTGGTATAAAGATGCGTTTCTGACTGCAGAGACAGGAAACATCCCTTTCGGTCCATTAAAGTGTAAGCGGGTGCCTTGTCCGCCCGCCAATACGATGCAGCCCACCTTTCCCTGTTTAAGGAGTTTAAATCCTCGATCCCGGTCTTCTGGGGATCCGGCGTAGGTAAAATTCGTAATCGGTTCAATCGGGGCGGTAAAAACGGGAGGATGGACGACGAGATCTTGCTGTTTTCTAAATGTCGTGACATCTAATGAAGCAATATCGTTTAACAAATGCTCCTTCTGCTTCTCTGACAAAGCATCCCAGAACTGCAAAAGGTGCTGTTGGCCAATCGATTCCAACTTCTTCAGCGCTGTCGCATGATCAATCGTCATATAAAATCCAAAACAAGATAAGCAGGATAGGCAGGATATACAAAAAAATAACAAAGATGACCAGGATAACCAGGATAATAAAAAAGGATTATAGATATTCATCACTCGTAAGATTCAGTAATGGATTTATCATTCAAACCAATTCCCGTTATTTATTATCTTATGATCCTATTCTGGTTATCTTTGTTGTTTTTTTATCCTGCCTATCTTGTTAATTTTAGTTTGTCGTTTGCTGTATGAGGGTTGTTCAGTTTCTGTTGGATGGCTTGAACCACTTCATCGACACCGATTTGTTTCATGCAGCGGAAGTCGATCGGACAGGTTCTTTGATAGCAGGGAGAACACGCCACCCGCTTATGAATGACCGACTCGGCTTGCCCGTAAGGTCCGGTTTTAATATCACTCGTGGAACCAAACAACGCCACCAACGGCGTGTTCAATGCCGCCGCGATATGCATGGGGCCGCTATCATTGGTCAAAAACACTTTGCACTGTTCAATGAGTGCGAGAAGTTCCCGTAGCGTTGTTTTTCCGGCTAAATTGACGACTCGCTCATCTAACCCCTGACAAATGGTTTGAACGAGTGACGCACCGCTCGGATCGCCAAAGAAAATAATCCGCACTTGGGGATCCGCTAAGAGTTTCAAGGCAACTTCATGAAAACGTTCTGGCAGCCAACACTTTGCAGAGCCATAAGCAGCTCCGGGATTAATCCCAATCAACGTATGCTGCTCGGTAATCCCATAGCGCAGCAATAACTCCTTAACCGCCTCTCGTTCCTCGGCTGTCACGTAGAGTTTAGGCGGCGTATCGGATAGCGGGATGCCTAATGGTTCTAACAGATTTTTATAAGTGATTACAAGATGTTGAGATTCAAGTTTTTCTGGAAACGGGACCGCTTTGTTTAATAAAAAGCTGCGTCCGTTTTTGGCGTATCCGATCCGGTTTTTGACGTGGCCGCGCCAAAACCACCAAGCTGATGAAAGCGAGTTCGTTAATAGGATGCCTAAGTCGTAATCCCCATGGCGCAGCGGCATCAAGATGTCGCTATTATGCACCCGGTGGATCCAGCCGCTCGGTTTCCTAAACTCAAACAATTCATCAATATGCGGATCGTTTTCAATTAACTGCCCGCCGCGTGCTTGGCACATCGCCGTCAATTTTGCGGATGGCCAGTGGCGGCGCAGGTCAGCTAGGACGGGTGTTGCCATCACTAAGTCGCCTAGCCAGTTAGGCATTCTAACAATAATATTGCGTGGGTTTTGCTTAAGCCAAATCATTTGCGCTACAATGTTTTAGTCACTATTATCCTCATTTTGCGGATTATAGAAAATGTAATAGATGCACAATAGACCCATGTCTGAAGTAGAAAATCAATTTTCCCACACCTTGGAAGCGCTCTATCAAGAGAAAAAAAGAGGGAAATCCCTTTATTCCGAACTGGAAAAATTAACTTCTCAACTAAAAACCACGCGCCAAGACAGGGAAGAGCTCCGCTTATACCTAAAAAAAAGTTTACAAGAGCTGCAGCACGAACGGCAAGTTCGTTTGGAGCTGGATGAAGAATTGAAAGCGATCCAGCATCAATTTGATGCACTTAAGCAAGCGGTTAAACAAAGCAAGGCCGCAGCGGAACATGCTTCCCATCAACTCGCCGAAGCACAAGAACAAACCGCAGTGCTCCATGCCGATAAGCAGCAGCTTAGTCATTTGCTGGAGCAGCGCACATGCACGCTGTCGAATTTGCGTAAAGAGATCGATGAGCTGAAAGAAACGGTTTTACGGGGCATGGAAGATGCTAAAAATCTGGAAACGCATTACGAAAAAGCGTTCAGCGATAAAGTGACTGCGGAAACCAAAACGCTTCACTTGCAGCACGAGATCGAAAAACAGCGCGCCGATATCGTGAAGTTGGAAATGTTGTTAAGCAACGCTACAGACTTTCGGGTCAAATTGGAGCAGCAAGCTAACGATCACCAGGCGCAACTGGATCAAAAAGAAAGCGAGATTAAACAAGCGCAGCAACTTCTGGCTAAAAAAGTACGCGAACATGCACTCCTCTCGCAACGTTTAGAAGAGCACACCACCCGCCTGCAAGAAGCGCAAGCACACTTGGCCGAATTTCACACGCAAGCCGAACTGCAAAAAGAACAAGAGCAAAAAACCCATCAGCAGCTAGTAGAGGCCTTGCGTCAAACTGAAGCGGCTTACCAGCGATCCGAAGAGCACGTAAAGAGGCTCTTGGAGCAAGTTCAAGAATGGGAAGAAAAATGCCGCGAACTGAAAGATATCGAAGCTAAATACCGGCAGTTACAATCCCATACTCATGCGTTATTAGCGAATTTGGGCCACGCGTTTACTCCGCCGCCAGCCGAACCTCCGAAACCCGCCATCGAACCGGTCAAACCGCTGCCAGCCGAACCCATCTCGCATAAACTCAACCAAGGCGACATCTTCCTTAAGCCGCATGAAACATTTCAACTCAAAGCCAACCTATTTGAATGAGCAAGCAACGATCCGCGAAGATCATCATGGGGGTCGATCCAGGAACGGTGGTGACGGGATACGGCATCATCGCAGTAGAGGAGAGTCGAATCGTTCCCCTGGATTATGGATGCATCCGCCCACCGGCCCGCTTGAAATTATCCGATCGCTACCTGATTATTTTTGAAGCATTGTGTGAAATTCTCGACCGTTATGCCAAAGAAGATCTGCAAGCGCTCGTCGTCGAAACTCAATATGTAAAAAAAAATGTCCAGAGTGCCATCAAGTTGGGCATGGCTCGCGGTGTGGTGATGTTGGCAGCCAAATTGCGTGCGATTCCCGTTTTCGGCTACACCCCTTCGCAAGCCAAATTGGCAGCCGTCGGCAGGGGAAGCGCCAGCAAATATCAGGTGCAAGGAATGGTGATGAATGTACTCGGCTTGGCTTCGCCCCCCGAACCTGAGGATGCCGCCGATGCCCTAGCGCTGGCTATCTGCCATGCGCATGCGGCGCAGCAGCGTTTGAATCCCGTTGAAGAACTTTAGGAGCTTTCATGTACGCGTATATTAAGGGGATTCTCATCGAATCCAATGGCCACTCCGCAATTGTTGAAGTGCATGGAATCGGGTATAAAATTTTTGTGCCGGCTGATTGCCTGGGAAAACTTTCTCAGCCGGGTAAAGAGGTTACTTTGCATACCTCGTTGGTAATTCGTGAAAACTCGCAAGCGCTGTATGGGTTCTCCACGGCGAACGACCGCGATCTTTTTGAAGCGTTGCTGAATGTGTCAGGGATTGGACCGAAAATCGCCCTAAGCATCAGCGGCCATATGCCCGCGCACGAGTTGCAAGCGGCGATTCGCCACAATAACATTCAAGCTCTAACCAAAATCCCCGGCATCGGTAAAAAAACAGCTGAACGCCTGATCATTGAAATGCGCGATAAAATGGATGCTTATACCCATCATTCGGCAGAGGAGTATGCCTTGAGTGTTCCTGATTCCCAAGCGCGAATGATAGCGGATGCCATGAGTGCTTTGATCAATTTAGGCTATAATCAGTTAGCTGCGCAAAAGGCCCTGAAAAAAACTATTCAAGAATATCCTGAAGAAATAGACTTACCAACGCTAATCACACAAGCATTAAAGAAAATCTAATCCGCGAGGTTTCCCCATGTCCACGTTCAAACGTGCCTACACATTTGATGATGTTGCCTTAGTGCCCCAATTTAATAATATCCCCTCCCGAACCGAACCTAGCTTGGAAAGTTGGCTGACAAAAGACCGAAAAATCCATATCCCGATCATTGCCTCCAACATGGATACCGTCATTGGCGATGAGCTTGCGGATGTATTGGTCAGACATGGATCGACACCCATTTTCCATCGTTTTACAACGTTGGAAACCCAAAAAAACTGGGTAAAGAAATATGGAGATAACGCCTTCGTATCGACCGGCATTAACAAACCCGACGAAGTGTTCGAACTTTTGGATCTTGGCGCTGCCGGGGTCTGCATTGATGTCGCTCATGGCCATTCAGACCGAATGTTTAAAATGATCGGAGAAATCAAAAAAAAATTTCCTAACCGCGATGTGATTGCTGGAAACGTGTGTACGGCCATGGCGTATCATGATTTAGTGAATGCCGGCGCAGATGCGGTGAAAGTCGGCGTCGGACCCGGAGCTGTCTGCACCACCCGTTTGGTGACCGGCTTTGGCGTGTCGCAATTTACCGCCATTTATGAATGTGCGTCAGTCGCAGAAAAATTGCGGATTCCCTTAATTGCCGATGGCGGCATACGCAATAGCCGGGATGTGGTGTTAGCGTTGGCGGCTGGTGCCAGCAGCGTGATGATTGGAAAGCTGTTTGCGCTGACCAAAGAAAGTGCCGCCCCAAAACGTAAAAATGACACAGTGGCTTCAGGATTGGAAGCAAAGTATCGCGGCCAGGCCAGCGAGGACTTTCAAGTGGATTTCTATGGACAATTGAAAGAAAAAACGGTAGCCGAAGGGATCGATTTCTGGGGGCCGGTATCGGGCTCTGCGCAAGATTTGCTCAATCAATTGCTAGGGGGGATCCGCAGTGGGATGACCTATGGTGGAGCACGCAACATCAAAGAGCTGCAGCGTAAAGCTGAATTTGTTGAGGTAACCCCGGCCTATCTGCACGAAAGCAATCCCCGCGGTCATTAAATCATCAACCACAGAGAACACAGAGATAAAAATTAACAATGATGACCAGGATAAACAAGATAGGAATAGGATAAATGTTTTTTATCTTTTCGACCATCCTGGTTATCCTGGTCATCATTGTTATTTTATCTTTGCTAACTAATCGTTGTTATTGTCTCGGAATTGACTCCACCTGTTTTGAATATTCTGTTTTGGGCCTTGATTCTGATTAGGCGGGTTCATACGCAAATTTTGTTGGATTTGCTGCTGTTGCGATTGTTGTTGCTGCTGTTGTTGCTGCAATAACTGCTGTTGCTGTTGGATTTGTTGCTGCTGAACCGGCTGCCACTGTTGTTGCGGCGGTCTTTGTAATTGTTGTTGTTGCCGTTGCAGCTGCTGTTGTTGGAATTGAGTGTTTTGCTGTTGCAGCTGATTGGGTTGATTCTGCCATGACTGACGCGATGGTGGTTGTAAGGGTTGTTGAAATTTTTGTTGCGGCTGTATTTGCTGTTGCCGCTGTTGCTGCTGCAATGGTTGTTGTTGCCACTGCTGTTGCTGAAACTGTTGCTGGCGCCATGGGGTATTCTTTTGTTGCGGTTGTTGGATTTGCTGCTGTTGCAGCTGCTGATTTAACCGTTGGGGATTCTGCAGCTGTTGCGGCAATGGCTGCTTTTTAGGACCATCTTTCAAAATCGGCGGCGGGACATTGATTGGCCGGTTTTGCTGTGGCCTTTGGTTTAAATCTTGCTGTTGCTGCTGCTTTAATTGTTCCTGAACATTCACAGGCGGCTGCTGAGGTGTCGTGCGTGGGATTTGTATCTTTGGCTGCGGTGAAGGGGGCAATTTGATTTTGTCCACAGCGGTCCAGGATGGCTTTTCAGGAACCTTCAGCGGTTGCGTATACCGTCTATTGACTTTCGAATCTAATAATTTTTGATTCGTCTGGCTAATTTGGATATTAGGTTTTGCTATCCTCTCCCGCACTTTACTGCGCTTGTCTAAAGACAATGTTTGTCCCGAAGGACGGATAACGGTCCGGATATCTTTCTGCGGTTCGGCGGCAATTTTAACCTTGTCTAGCTGCTGCCGATTTGCCGGCAATACTGGGATAAATTTTTTGCCGGTTTTCACATCAGACTTATCCAATGCACGCAGCAGACGGTTCGGGGTGACGACTCCATTCGGCGTCACAATGTCCGGTCCTTTAAAGCGGTTGACATTCAACAATAATTTCTGAGAAGGGGGCGCCATTTTTTGTGCATAAGATGCCGAGAGCCATTGTGGCTGAGGATAGCCTGGATGGCAATACCACCACCACAATCCCCAGTTATCATGCCAAGTGAACGACCACCAGTTTCCTCCCCAACCCCACCAGGGTGGAACATCCGGATACAAATCCCAGAAATGGGGGTTGTAGTGATAGTGGTGGCAGTAGAAATAAGAGTAGTCCGGATAGCAGACAAGTAGCCGTTGAACGATCACGACCGGTTCCACAACGACGGTTGGAGTATACGAGACATCCGCGCGCTGGTCCTGCGGAAAAAAGATGATGGGGTAGGCAGCGCCTCGTTCTTCGATCGGCAGATCCCAATAGGCGACGACTAAAACATATCCTTCAGGCCTCCACACATAATAGGAAGGAACATAAATCCAATTCGGATCGAAGGTGTTCCACGAACCCTTTATCCAAAAATAGGTGGCAGCTTCGTCATCGTAATCCCAGTACCCTGGAGCCCAAAACACATCATCACTTGGAGGATCTCCTGGTTGTTCGTCGATGGGATCCGGTGGAATAAGAGTGACGTAATGAATTTCCTCTTGAGGAACCTGGCTCCAAAAGCCATGTACCCGGATCCAGCCCGCATCAACTTGCTGCCAAAACCCAGGAATCCACGTATGGCCAGGGGGAGGTTTGCGCCAGACACCGCTGACCCAAACATAATCGTTCCGGTCATCGTCCCATTCCCAATAACCGGGAATCCATAAACTGGAGCTATCAGGTTGCTGCGGCGTGCGTTCAATGACCGGCGGCGGCGGCGCTTGCTCAACGGCTTGCAAGGCGATATTCGGAAAAGCCGGGGTTAAAAAGCCTTCATGGATGGTGGTCCCTTCCACTTGCTCGTATGCTTTTAATGAACCAAAAGCGGCAACACACATGAATACGCATAATGCGCGGATAACGATAGACATGTTCGACCTGGGGTTTGACTTACGACCGAACATAGCACAAAAATTTTGACAAAAGCAATGAACTGCTAGGTTGTCGCTATAAGCAATTCAGATTCAGTTGGTTGATGGTTGATTACCACGGGCGTCAATGACTCGTGGTGTTTGGGAGTGATCACGCATGCGGTCAAAATATGAGAAGTCACGAACAATAGAAACACCAATTTAAACCCGCTCATTGAGAGCTCCTTTTAAAAATTTTCACCACAAAGGCACAGAGAACACAGAGATAATTCTTAACAGATACCAGATAAGCAGATTTGGAAATAACAAAATGGACAGGCTAACCACAATAGATTCATAAAAACCCTGCTATTTCTCTGTGTTCTCTGTGCCTTTGTGGTGAAAATTTTTAAATGGGGTCAAAACACTACAAATGGGGCATTGTTTAGGATTGTGGCTGCGGGCGGTGCAATAGGTCCGGGCAAAATAGATGATCTGCAGGTGTAGTTTTTCCCAGCTCTCTTGTGGAAACACTTTTTTCAAGTCAGCTTCGGTTTGCGTGACCGATTTTCCGGAAGACAATCCCCATCGTTGCGCACAGCGGTGGATGTGGGTATCCACCGGAAAGGCCGGCTGGTTAAAACAGTGGATCATCACCACCGAAGCGGTTTTGTGGCCAACGCCATCTAACGCTTCCAGTTCCTCAAAGGTGTTTGGGACGTTTCCCGCGTGCTTTTCAAGCAGCTGGCGGGAGAGAGCAAGGATGGCGCGCGATTTGCGCGGCGCCAATCCGCAAGTACGGATCAGCCCCTCTAATTTGGGTTGGGAGATTTTCAGCATGTCTTTAGGATTATCGGCCAAAGCAAACAATTGGGGGGTGACCAAGTTCACGCGTGCGTCAGTACATTGGGCGGAAAGCAGTACCGCAATCAATAGAGTGTAGCAGTTGGTATGGTGAAGGGGGATCGGCGGATTCGGAAAAAAATCGTCGAGGATCTTTTGGATTTTGGCCGCTTTCTCTTTTTTGTTCATTTGCCCACACAAAACGTTGAAAAGATGGCTGATAAGATATCCTCGGTAATATTGGTCCCAATGATCTTGCCCAATTCCGACAAGCATTGCCGCATATCGCTAGTTAAAAACTCCGGCGATGCACCTGAACGCAATCCCTGGATCACTTTTCTACATGCCTCAATGGCATTGATGATCGCTTCGCGATGACGCACATTCGTAATCAACACTTCGTCTTTGGCCGGCGGTCCATTTTTCCAAACCACTTTATCGATGGTTGTCCGCAGCTCATCCAATCCCCAGCGCATTTTGGCCGACACCGCTACGACATGGGGCAGAGTCAATGCTTGTGTAGGCGGCGGCTGCAGATCGCTTTTGTTCCATACCACTACAGACTTATGGGGAGGGACCTGTGCGATGAGCTCTAAATCTTCCGCATGGGTGCCCTTATGCGCGTCCAGAACGAGCAAGATCAGATCCGCTTGCTGCATCGCCTCTTTGGTGCGCCGGATCCCTTCCTGTTCGATCACTTCATCGGAATGGCGGATCCCCGCCGTATCAATCAACCGGAAATTCAGTCCGTTTAAGCGTAAGTGGTCTTCCAGAATATCCCGTGTGGTCCCCGGAATGTGCGACACGATGGCGCGGTCTTTGTCTAGCAGAGCATTCATCAATGACGATTTGCCGACATTGGGACATCCGGCCAAGCAGAGGGAAATGCCGTCATGCAAAATCTTCCCGTCATTAAAGGTATCGCGCAAATGCACCATCTCTGCGCAAATCTGTTCAAGGTCGTCACATACTTCATCCATTGAAGCAAATTCTAACCCTTCCTCGGGAAAATCGACCCATGCATCCAAAATAGCGGCGATGTGCGTAAGCTTCTTTTGAAATGTTTTAATTTTTTGGGACAAGCCACCTTGCAGTTGATTCTTGGCTGCATCCAAGGCGTGTTCATTCTTGGCGCAGATCAGTTCTTGTACCGCTTCGGCTTGAGCGAGGTCCAGCTTTCGATTGAGGAAGGCCCGGAAGGTAAATTCGCCAGGACGCGCTGCGCGTACACCAGTCGCCAATACGGCTTCCAACACTTTGCGGGTGATTAAGCTTCCCCCGTGGCAGTGGATTTCGACGGTGTTTTCGCCAGTGTAGGAGCGTTTTCCCAATAAAACCAGTACTAGAACATCGTCGATGTGGCGGCCGGTTTGGTCCACGACATGCGTGAAGTGGGCAGTATGAGTCGCGTAGGTTTTGACGGGTCCACTGAGGACTTGAGCAGCAGCGTCTACCGCATCGGTTCCGGAAATTCGAATGATGCCGACTCCGCCTTCGCCGGGCGGCGTGGCGATGGCTGCGATGGTTTCCCCTTGTTGGTAGGGCTGATGTATAAATTCCATATAATCTAACTATTATTGGAATAAATACTAACACTTTAAGTAGTTAATGTTAATTGGTTTTGACAATAATCGGAATAAATCTGAAAATACTTTAAAAAAAGAGGGATGAGAAGATGAAACAGTTATGGTTTGTGGCGAGTTTGCTGGCGGTTTCCGGCTTGGTTTTTGGAGCGGACGATGGGATCAACCCTTCCACTTCTGACCTTCCGCGCTTATCGAGTGTGACGGGAAAAGGGGATACGGAATTAACGAAAATGGACAACCTGATCGAAGTCACCAAGCAGAACCTGGAAAGCCAGAAACACCTCAAAGAATTGGTTAAAGAGTATCTGCAAGTGCAAAAGATCTACATGCAGAACACCAGCGACAAGCAAAACGGGTACCGCATGGTTAAAAAGGCTCAGCAGGTATTGGACAAGATCAAGGAAAACCACTTGACCCAGGCGTTTGATCAAGATTTTTTAAGCGAGCTCACCTTCTTTGCTAACATTGCCAACAAGTGGAATAATCCTAAATAACGAGCGCCGGTGTCAGCTATCCTTTTTATCGACCGGCAGTCAGGTCAAAAACAAGTTGAAAAAGTGTATGGGGGCGAAGCGATCCGGTTGCTTTATGGCAACTGGATGTTCGCGCCTTTAAAAGCATTGGTTTCCCGCTTTTCTTTTTGTTCGGCGGTGTACGGGTGGTGGCAGAAGCAGCCGTGGACGAAATCGAAGATTCAGCCTTTTATAGAGGAATATGGAGTCGATGCGAGTGAATTTTTGGAACCGGTTTCTGCCTTCAACTCTTTCAACGATTTTTTCATCCGCAAGCTCAAACCGCAAGCGCGTCCTGTTGTCTTCGAGGCTAACACAGCTGTGATTCCAGCGGACGGGCGGTATTATTTCTATCAGAATATCTCCCACGCGGATGGTTTTATTGTGAAAGGCAAGAAATTTAGTCTGGCTGAATTGCTTGGCGATAATGAACTAGCAGCGGAGTATGAATTAGGTAGCATGGTGTTGGCGCGGCTGTGTCCTTCTGATTACCACCGTTACCATTTTCCAGTTGAAGGAATTCCAGGACCTGCAAAACTAATCAATGGAGCACTCTATTCGGTCAATCCTTTCGCGGTTAAACAAAACATCGAGATTTTTACGGAAAACAAACGGGCCGTTACGTTGATTGAATCTCAAAAATTTGGCGCCGTCGCCTATGTAGAAGTGGGTGCGACCAATGTCGGCAGCATCAACCAAACTTATATCCCCGGCAAAAAAGTCCATAAAGGGGATGAGAAAGGCTTTTTTGCATTTGGTGGATCAGCACTAGTCCTCTTGTTTAAAAAGGATTCTATCCAATTTGATGCCGATCTGCTTGAAGCAACGGCACAGGGATACGAAATCCGTTGCCTCATAGGCCAGTCCATGGGAAAACAGGAAAACCAAACAAGATAGGCAGGAACTGCCTGCGGCGGGCAAGATTGGCAGGATATGAAAGAAGATAACAATGATGACCAGGATAACTAGGATAGAAAAATAGATGCGGATGGCATTTTATGGTCATGAAAATTTGATTTAGAAATAACATTAACTTCGCGTTAGTGTTTCGACTGATCTTTTACTTGTAAAATCCAATACTTCAAGCTGCCATTTCCCTGAAGCCTGCTTTGAGAGTTTAAGCTGATAGAGAGGCACTCTCATAAAATTTCCAATCAGCAGCAATTCACTCAATTCTCCATTGGAACCAGTTTTGCTGCTCGATATGGTCATAGGCACTTCGATGGGAACTCTTGTTTCCAAATCTAATCGATCTTGCGAACTTACTTTAAGGGTTCTACGAACTGGATCAATGGAGACGACTATGGGAGCCGCACCTTTTGCGCCTAAAGAGCTAACATCATATTTGCCCTGAGCATCTAGAATCTCTTCAAGAGGTAAATCTTTCTGGAGCTTTAATGTTTCAATTTCACTGATTCTCGCTGATTCTGTTGAACCTGCTTTCCAACTCCCTGGTTGTACGGCTTTAAACGCAACTGGGATAATCACTTTTTCTGTTTTCGGGGCTGTCTCAATAAAGACATAGGGACTGCCTTTGTCTCCTTTTCCAAATTTGACAACTTTTCCAGCATGACGAGTATCTCCAACAACCAAAAATTTATCCTTCCCTATCTGTTTAAGCGGCAGGATTTCTCCATTCCAATTGAGCCACTTAGGATCTTTGGAGTGCATTCCGATAATTCCCATCCCCCCATAATAAAAAAGATCGCAACGATGCAAAGGAAAAGTTTCTAACGCTGAACCGATTTCCTGAGAATCGCTTCCAATAGGGGAGAGCGTTTTAGGTTGTGTAAACCGGCTATGCATTTCATCAATTGTGGGAATGACATGATTAATATATCCGACTTTATAACCGTCTGCAACCTCTCCTCCAAAGCTGTCAGGACTATTCTTAAAGTTGCATAAAGAAACAATATAGCTGCCTGTGTCCCTATCGAAGCTGAATTTAAAATCGTATGTTGAAATTTCACCCCCCTTTCCAAAAAAGGGGCCGACGACATCTATTCCCAAGGCTGATACACCGCTTACTCCCCTAGGGCGAAGAAAATCTTCGAGGGCCTTGGGACTCAAAAGAACTGTCTTGCCGTCTGAGGATTTTAACCCTTCTCCCGATTTGAATGCTTTTGCGAAAGCTTGAGCTAATTTGCCGATATCTGCTGCAGTAGACCATAGCCCGCCTGCTGGTTGGTGGACGGGATCTCGAATATCGGCATCTTCCGATCGCGGATGATTACCGTCATTTCTGTAAGCCCGCATGACATTTCCCTCAGGTCTCACAAAGCTAGTCCTAGACATGCCTAGCGGTTCTAGAACCTCGCGCCTCAAAATATCGGCATAAACGAATCGTTCTGTAGAATTGTGATTGGCAGCTTTATGAGCCTGGTTATAGGCCTTTTCGATGAATATCGCTGCGAGAGAAATCTGATTGCTATAGGCATAGATGCCCTCTCCTGGTGCGTTGTCAAGTTTGATTTTTTTAGTTGGATCTGAGGTGGCATCTTTGCTCATTCCATCTAGAATTGCATCCCAGCTCATGCCTTCTCTATCATTCCTTTCAATATCGGCATCGAACTGGAGTCCAGAAGTATGGGACAACAACATTTCTAATGTAATGTCTTTGGCAGCTTCTGGATCTTGGAAGATCGCAAAATGCCGCTCTTCAAGGACCTCGGAAAGTTTGGTTTGCAGCGATAAAATCCCTTTTCCTTCTAGTACTTTGCTCACAAGACCGGTAAACATTTTCGCTCCCGATCCAATTACGGCGGCGGTATTCACATCTATCGGATGGCCACCCTGAACGCTAGTCGTTCCCAAACCCAAATGTCTTGGCTTCTCACCATTAGCGCAAACGAGAACACTCGCTCCCGCGCCCTTTGGAATTGTAGGATCCATTCTTTCTGCGAGGTCTTTGACAATGGCCTGTGTTTCTACTCCGTACCAAGAATCGTTGAGATGTTCGCTATCTGTTGCCTGGGCTTTGAAGGATCGCTCTACGAATAATTGATGCATCCTTTCAAGGCTAGCGCGTTCATCACCTTGAACGGCCTGAACTGGATTATAAACAATTAATGCAGTTGACTTAATTGAATCTGGAGGTAATTCCATAATTTTTTTAGTTAAAATTTATCGTTAAAACATAATTACTATAATATTATTATAACACTGAGAACTATAAACATCAAAAGACGTGTTCAATCTACAACTATTTGATTGTCAGACACTTCGAAATCGGCTCAGTCAATTAAACAAGATAGACACGGCAGACAGACTTATTATAGTGGTCCTGAATGTCCTGTTTGTCCTGTGTGTCGTGGATGTCCTGTCCGTTTACAACACGACCCGCTCTTTGTATTCGATGGGGATCTCTTTCAGGAACCGGCTGGGGAACATGCCGCGGCGGACGCCCCACATAAAACGGGAACGGGCAAAAGTTAAGTACAGAAACTGTTTCGCGCGGGTGATCCCCACATAACAGAGCCGCCGCTCTTCCTCCAGGGCATTCCCTTCCTCTTTCGAGTTGATATGCGGCAGCAAATCCTCCTCCATACCAACTAGGAAGGTCACATTAAACTCCAATCCTTTTCCATTATGGAGCGTCATGAGCCGCACTTTTTCATGGGAATGATCCGTTTCATCTAAACTGGATTTAAGCGACAATTCGGCTAGAAAGTCGGCTAAGGTATTATTTTCCGCCAACTCTTCCCATTCGGCAGCTTTGGAGATTAATTCATCCAAGTTCTGTTTCCGGTCCGCTTGCGTGTCTGGCTCTTCTTTCAGGACTTGCAGATAGTGAGTGTCATAAACCGCAGCGAACACCAGATCTTTCAAAGAGCCTTCTGAGGCTAGCTTTCTGAGTTTTTCCAGGATCTGGATGTATTCAGTGAGATTCTCTTTCTGTTTAGCGGACAGTTTAACAGGATGTTTCAAAGGCTCTCCCACGCATAATGCTCGGCAGTATTCATAGATCGGCAGCCGCTCTTGCAAAGACGCAGCATGTAATTTTTCAATCGTGGTGCCGCCGATTCCCCGTTTCGGCAAGTTGATTGTTCTGGCAAAGGCAATGAAATCTGTTCCATTCTGGACAATGCGCAGGAACGATAAAATGTCTTTGATCTCACGCCGCGCATAGAACGAGATACCGCCGACAATTATATAAGGAATGCGCTTGAACAGCAATTCGTCCTCAAATGTCCGAGATTGGAAGTTCGTCCGGTAGAAGATCACCATTTGGCTCAGCGGAATTTGCTCCTGATAGTGATGTTTGCGGATCTTCTCGACGACAAAGGCGGCTTCGGCGCGGTCATCATCTGCTCCATACACTTTAATCTTTTCTCCGGGTCCTAAATCACTCCATAAATTTTTTTCATAGCGGCTTTCATTATATTTGATCAACACGTTGGCGGCATTTAAGATGTTTGCCCGGCTGCGGTAATTTTGCTCCAAACGGACGATGCGTGCTCCAGGATAGTCGTGTTCGAAGTTCAAAATGTTGCGGATGGAAGCGCCGCGCCATGAGTAGATCGATTGATCCGGATCTCCCACGGCAAACAGATTGCGGTGTTCTTTAGCGAGCAGGTGCACAATTTCGTATTGGCTGGCATTGGTGTCTTGATATTCGTCGATGAGCAAGAACTTAAACCGCTCTTGATATTTGCGCAAGACCTCGGGATGTTCTCTGAATAGACGTACGGTTAAAAAGAGCAGGTCATCAAAATCGAGGGCGTTCGCGGCTTTCATCCGTTCTTGGTACAACTTATACAATTCGATCAACTGCCTTCCGCTCGTTTCCAAAAAGTAAGTAGGGTCGATATCGTCGGGCAGCATCATATCGTTTTTGGCGCGGGAGATCATTCCTCTAAACAGGTTGATATCCCCCTTTTTTTCTGCCAGCTGCAAGGTGTCGATACATCCTTTCAATACTTTTTCGGAATCATCTTCGTCATAGATCGCGAAACTGCGCGTATAGCCCAGCGCTTCAATCGATTCCCTTAAGATGCGAGCGCCTAAACTGTGGAAGGTACAAATCAACACATGTTGATTGGTGAGGTGTTTGACCCGTTCTTTCATCTCTTCGGCGGCTTTATTGGTGAAAGTAAGTCCTAAGATGGATCCAGGATCGACTCCGTTTTCCAGTAAATGGACAATGCGGAAGGTGACCACGCGGGTTTTGCCGGATCCGGCGCCGGCGATCACTAAGCAGGGGCCTTCAACATGTTTGACAGCTTCCCATTGTTCGGGATTGAGAGGATTAGTTTGGTGCATGGCAATGACAATTGTGACAGGTGTTGGTGTTTGTAGGTGTTCCCGGCAACGGACGACGCGGTTCTTTTTCGCGCATTCCTAAGTTGCCGTAGCGGTGATAATCAATGCTGATGCTGACTTCCCGCACATAATTTAAGAGTTCGACCCGGCCATTGGCCAAGACAGGCGTAGCCTGGGGAACAATTCCCAATTCAGCTAACCCTCTTTGCAGTTCTTCTGAAGGGTCTGACAAGAGTCTCACGCGGCTGTGGGGGGGAATCCGTTCAATGAACTGACTCTCCGATTCTTCGGCTACTGTGAATAAACTTACAAGTTCTGGATGGGCTCCGTTTAAAAATGTTAAAGCTCCCGGCGCAGCGCTGATTTCAAGCGGCGTCCCGCATGTCACCGCAGCGGCGGCGACCCGCATGATATCTAAAGGAATATCGCCGGGATTGACGCGCAAGTGAACTGCGTGATGCGGCAAGTACTCTTGGAAATTGTCTTGGCCCCACAACAGCGATGGATCGTGGCTTTTGCTAAAATAGTGGTTCCAGTGATAGGCATAGCTGCTGATGCTGACATTCCACCACTGCAGCTCTTGGCCGCGCAGCAACTTGGTCATTAAGGGGGTCAGCGAAGCCACGGTCGGAGAAGGCGGCTGTGTTTCATTTGGCAAGGTGTGTTGGGCGATATCGAAGAGTTGCAAGACATAGTTCGGGCCGCCCGCTTTCGCGCCGCGCCCAAATGAACTCGCCTTGCATCCGCCAAAAGGTTGCCGCTGCACGATTGCGCCGGTAATTCCACGATTTACATAACAGTTGCCCGCTTCGATGGTGTTTAACCAAATATCCACTTCCCGTTCATCGAGGCTATGGATTCCTGCTGTCAAGCCATAGGGAGTGCCATTGGCGAGTTCGATCGCATGCTGCAAATTGTCGGCGCGCATCACTCCTAACACCGGACCGAACAATTCGGTTTGATGGGTGAAGCTGCCGGGTTTGACGCCGAGTTTGATTCCGGGAGTCCATAAATGAGGATTATTCGAATCTTCTTTAGGCTGCAGCAGCCATTGTTCGTCGGGTTCCAACGTTAACAACCCGCGCAATAATTTTTCTGCAGGCGGCTTGATTAAGGGATTGAGGCGTGTGGCTGGATTCCAGGCCGATCCGACGCGCAAGCTTGCGGCCGCATCTTTCAAATGATTGAGGAAATGAGGATTGTCATAGAGTTCCGCTTCCAAGATCACTAAGCTGCAAGCGCTGCACTTTTGTCCGGCATGGCCGAATGCTGACTGCACAATATCCCGTACCGCTAAATCGCGGTCCGCCAGGCTGGTGACGATGATGCTGTTTTTTCCGCCCGTTTCGGCCATGAGAGGTAATCCTGGCCGTAGCTTAAGTAAATGCTCGGCCGTTGCGGTGGCTCCGGTGAGAATCACTGCATCAATCCGCGGGTCTTTAACCAGCGTGCTGCCGATCGGCTCATCTTCGCAATTGATAAACTGCAGCGCTTGAGGACTGACGCCGGCTTCCCAGAAGGTTTGGGCCAGAATCCAACCGACTAATACCGATTCTTGTGCGGGCTTAAAAATCACGCAGTTGCCGGCTGCCAAGGCCGCAAGGATGCCTCCCGCCGGAATCGAGCAAGGAAAGTTCCAGGGTGGGGCGATTAAAACTGTGCCTTTAGGTTTAAAGCGCAAATCTTCCAAATACATCAATGTTTCCGCATTGCGGCGGTAGTACTCGGCGAAATCGATCGCTTCCGATACCTCCGCATCGGCTTCTGGAATGGTTTTGCCGGTATCGGCGACCATGGCGCCGATGAGATCGGCGCGTCTGACCCGCAGCCGCTGTGCAATGCTGGCCAACAGTTGCGAACGCTCTGCAGTGGAGCTGTTGCCCCAGGTTGGTCCAGCCTCTTGAGCGGCATTTAAGGCTTTATCCACTTCGTTCCAACTGGCTAAAGCGTATTCGTAGAGCACCTTGCCGGGGCGTGAGGGATCGTGATGGCTGCCCAGAGTGGTTGAGGGAAATAACCGCTGTCCATTGACGCAAAGAGGAATGGGCGTGATTGTACTTTCGCTCCATGATTTTAGCAGCTGTTGCGCCCAGAGCCGGTTATGGGCTAGTGAGAAATCGGTATCAGGCTCATTTTCAAACGGCGTGCAGGGATTGGGGGGTTCGGGATTTAACAGGCGGTTTTGGGTGCGGCGCGGTTGAAAACCGGTCAGTGCATGCGTTTGACAGGAAAGAGAAAAGGTGGTCGCTAACTGCTTCCATTCTTGGGTGCCCGGTTGAAGATTGAAGATATAACGCAAAAAATTCTCAGGCGCGCTATTTTCATCTAGGCGGCGGACTAAATACGCGATCGCATTCTGAAACTCTGCTTGCGTTGCAGCCGGACAGTAAAGCAGCATATCGCCAGCAACAGCTTGCACAGCACGCCGCATGGGATCCGCCATCCCTTCCAACATTTCGAAGGTAACGAAAGGCTGCACAACCTGTTCGGAGCGCAGCAACAAGGCGTACGCAATATCAAACAGGTTATGGCTGCCGATTCCTAGGCGGGCGGCGCTGGCATGCTCTGGAGCGCACCCATAGGCGAGCATCCGTTTAAAATTAATATCTGTGTCTTGCTTGTGGTTGAAGGTCGCTAGCGGCCAGCCGCGCACAGACGCTTCCACTTGTTCCATCGCTATGTTGGCCCCTTTGACTAAACGGATTTTAATGGGAGCGCCCCCTCTGCCGACCCGTTTCATCGCCCATAGGGTCAATTCTTGTTGATGGAGGTAAGAGTCAGGCAAATAGCTTTGCAACACGATGCCGGCAGAAAAATGCAAAAATTCCGGTTCATCCAACACTTTGGTAAAGAGGGCGATCGTCAAATCTAGGTCGCGATACTCCTCCATATCTAAGTTGACGAATTTGGGAACTTTCGTTCCATCCTTGCGCACAAATGTATGATCTCTGGCGGCGCGATAAAGTTGGCGCAGGCGCATGGCTAAAATATCCAGCGTATTATCCCATGCGATCAAGTTGAGTTGGCTGCAGATGGTAGAGATTTTAACAGAGATGTATTCGATATGGGGATTAGCCAAATCTTCTAAATAGATTTGGAGCCGTTTCAGCGCTTCTTCTTCGCCTAAGATGGCTTCTCCGAGATGATTTAAGTTAACCCTTACTCCTTCTTGATTGCGGCGGCGGATATGTTTGTTCAGTTCGTTGGGCTCTCCCGGCAGAATGACATGGCTCGATTCTTTACGAATCATTTTTTTGGCCAGTTTGACAAACAGTTTTGGAAAGGTGGCGCCGAAAAGTCTAAACAACTTCAGTTGAATCTTTTTGCTTGGCGTTAAGAATCTTAGAGCACCGAATTGGTCCAGCAAATAATCGATCTGGCTTGCAACGCGCGCCGGGCGGTTGCTGCGAAAACATTCATCGGTAAATGCGGTGGTAAACGCTTTCCCTTTGGGGTCTTGGACGATGCGCTGCAGGTCGCGCTGCATCGCTTTTTCCTGATGTGTCTCTATCCGATTCGCCTCCTGCAGCAGTTCGCCTGCCAATTCAATGGCGCGCCGGCTGCGGTCGGCGGTGGATAGCGGCATGCCGCGCACTTCGTCGATCATGTGTTTGGCTTTACGGAGATGAGAAGACTCTTTCATAGTTTACAACTTAATACATGAGAAATAGGGGTTTCTCTGTGCCTCTGTGTCTCTGTGGTTAAAATCTTTAAATCACCACCGAGACACAGAGGCACAGAGAAAGAAGTAAATCGTTGATAACTCTATCTGATTGATTTTGTTATTTTGGAAGTATATACAATGAGCGTCTAAACCAAAAGCAAAAGCATGTTTCATTCTGTCATGGCATGGGTCCAACTTCTTATTGTTATCGTAACTTTTTCTTTTGTTACTCATTCTCAAGGACTTTCGGCAAAGGTTCAACCCGGCATCGAAATGTTGCTGCACGAAAAGTATACAGCCTTGCTGAAAGGCAAGCGGATCGGACTGATCGTCAATCAAACCTCAGTCGATTCCCAATTACGCTCTACCATTGAACTGATGAAACAAGATGCAAAAAAACGGGGCTATACCGTAGCCGCTTTGTTTGCTCCCGAACACGGCATCACCGGCGCTTCCCACTCATGGGAACTCGTCAAGGACGCAAAAGATCCTGATGGCATCCCCATCTTCAGCTTACATGGAACCACCACAAGGCCGACGGAAGCGATGTTGAAGCAGGTGGATCTTCTTTTGTTTGATATGCAAGATATCGGTTCCCGTTCCTACACCTATATCTCCACGCTTTTTTATGCGATGGAGGAAGCAGCGAAGAAAAATATCCCGGTGATCGTCACCGACCGCCCCAACCCGATCAATGGGATCGTCGTCGATGGGCCGATGCTCGACAGCCCATTAAGATCCATTGTGGGCTACATCAATGTCCCTTACTGCCATGGAATGACCATCGGTGAACTGGCTCAATTCTTTAACACCGAATACGACATCAAGTGCAAACTGCATGTGATTCCTATGCAAGGGTGGAAGCGGAACATGACATTTCAACAGACCGGATTGCCTTGGGTGCCAACGAGCCCGCACATTCCCGAATCTTCCACCACCTGGTACTACCCGATGACTGGAATTATCGGAGAGCTGCAAGTCGTCAGTATCGGAATCGGTTACACGTTGCCCTTTAAGTTGATCGGCGCCCCTTGGATCAAGGCTAAAGAACTTGCGGCGGCTCTGAATGCCGAAAAATTGCCGGGAGTGTTTTTCCAGCCGTTCTATTATAAACCGTTCTATGGACGGTATGTGAAAAAGGAGTGCCAGGGCGTCTATATCGTCGCAAGCGATCCGCTTATTTTCAAGCCGGTGACGACTCAGTTAGTCATCCTGGCCCAATTAAAAAAGCTTTATCCAAAACAATTTGCGGAAGCATTAGAAGCCTCTAAAGGGCGGAAAGAGATGTTCAATAAGGTGATTGGTACCGATAAAATCTATCAGATGATTTCTGAAGCTGACACGTCAGTAAAAAAGTTGAAAACATTTAACCAGGCAGAGCGGGACGCATTTCTAGTAAAACGAAAAGCATCCCTATTGCCCGAATACGAAGCGAATTAGTTTGCTCCCGTGCCCGCAAGTGCTGGAGTTCCATTTGGCGGTGGGTTTGGATTGGGGGCACCTGCAGCTTGCGTAGTTTCACCTTTTAATTCATCAGTCTCTTTTGGCTTTCTGGAGTCAGCGTCGGATTTCTTTTTTGAATCCTCTACAGGCGGAGTATTTTGCGTTTTATCATTTATGGTTTCAGCAAATACATAGTACAGTCCAATTGTGGAAACGCATCCAATCCCTAGCGCTGCTAAGGCGGATCCAATGGCGATGCCAGAAACAACCACCACAGCTGTGAAGGTTCCAGCGGCGGATGCTGTACCGACAAAAAAGATGGCAAAATCTTTCCAGCCTGCATCTTCAGGAGAGATATAGTTAACAATATAATAAGCGACTTTAGCTCCTAGGACGCCTGCTCCAATTGGCAAGCCGCCTGCAGCGGCTAAGGCTGTCACTGCCGCATTCGAAGCAATGATGGTGACACCAAAGATTTTTTTGCCTGCAACCAAGGCTCCCACCAAGGCGGATCCTGACGCGCCATGGAACGCAGGAACGAAACTTTGAACAAGTGTGTTATAAATTTCAGTGCCGACTGGTTTCACAGCCATAACATCTCCAAGATTTAAAATCTTAATTAGCAACTATTTGATTTAATATCATATAAGATGTATTAATTAAATTAAAGCCATTTTAACAAAATATTTTTTATTAGGTTTTTAAATTTTGCGTTATACTACCACCGGATCTGAAGTATTTGAAGCAAAAGTCGATCAAGATATGAAATTGATCGTCAAAACGTTGGCTTATTCCTCCATCGGAACGCATCTACAAGCAATTATTTTAATCGGAGGCTATGGACGGGGAGAAGGCACCCCCTTTGCCACCCATGAGGGGCAGGTCCCGTTTAATGATTACGATCTCTTTGTGATCAGCACAGCCTCTCCGCAAACAGTCAAACCGATACTGCACCACCTAGAGGAGCTTCTCTCCAAAAAAGTGGGGATCCCGGTCGACTTGGCGTATATTCAGGAGAAAAAGTTGGCTGAGATGGAATTTTCCTTGATGAATACCGAGATGCGCCATGGGCACCGGGTCTTATTTGGCAATAAACACATTTTAGATCAAATGCCGCCCTTTTCGATTCAAGCGCTCCCTAAAACGGAAGGGACAAGGCTTTTGATGAACCGGGGATATTTATTGTGGGAGAACGACCGGGCGTTGGAGAGCGGCGATATCGATCCGCGTCAAATCAAAAAATACATTTGGAAGAATCATCTAGCATACGGAGACTGCATTTTGTTGGCTTTTGGGGACTATGCAATCGGCTACCAGGAAAAGCGGGACTTAATTGAAAAATACCGAAGCGATGGCTCCATTCCGGATGTGCAGCGCACCATCGATGAATATAAGCAAGCGATCGAATTTAAGCTGACCGGCAATGAGCGGCTGTGGCCGCAAGGCAATCTGCATGAACTGCAAAAAAACGCTAAAAAGCAGTTCCACACGTTTTTCCTTTGGTATGAAGGGCGACGCTTAAAACACAAGCTTGCGTCTACCGAGAAATATCGCGAGGTTTTAGGGCGTGAGGGCTCACCCGATTATCCAAAATGGAAAGCGGCTCTACTAAATCTGTATTATTTGAAGACTCAGGCATTCGATTGGGGATGGCGTTGGCTATTGAGTTATCCGCGCAATCGAATCTTTGTCGAGCTGCTGCTGCAGTTGGAGCAGCGGGGAACGTGGAGCCCGGAACAGTTTAGAACATTGCGGGAGCGGTTTAGCTGAATATGAAAGGGAAACGGATTGCGTTATTTATCTTTGTCGATGCGTTAGGGTGGGAGATCTTACAAGCCCATCCGTTTTTTTTAAGCGATATAGCGAAGAACCGGCGTCGGTTGAAAACAATTTTGGGCTATTCTAGCGCGTGCGACCCCTCGATCATTTCGGGACTTACCCCTAGCGAACATGGACATTGGTCGTGCTTTTATTATTCCCCCGAAACGTGTCCCTATAAATGGGTGCGGTGGTTGGGGATTCTGCCCGATTTTCTGACCAACAACCATCGAATCCGGCACCGTTTAAGCCAGCTGATTGCGTGGGTACATGGAATCACTGGGTATTTTCAGATCTATAACGTGCCGTTTAAATACTTACCTTATTTTGATTATGCAGAAAAAAAATGGATGTGGGAGCCTGGCGGCATGATCCGTGGCAAGTCGATTGTGGATCTGCTTTCTGCCAAAGGCATCTCTTATTATGTCAAAGGTCCGCACACCAGTGATGTCCAGCAGTGGAAAGAGGTCGAGCAAGCCATTGATCAGCAAAAAATTGAATTTGCTTATTTGTTTTTGGGAAAATTGGATGCCTTGATGCATGGATGGGGCACGCGCGATCGCAGCGTGGGAGAGTTATTAGGAGAGTACGACCGGCTCATCCGCAACTTGATCAAGCGGGCTGAAGAGCATTATGAGCAGGTAGACTGGTATGTGTTTTCCGATCATGGCATGCATAACGTGCAACAGCCGGTCGATTTGCAAAAGGTGATTGACCGGCTTGACCTCGTTTATGGAAAAGATTATGCGGCGATGTACGATTCGACGATGGCCCGCTTTTGGTTTTTAAACGACCCAGCCAAGCAAAAAATCACACACGCTTTGCAGCAAGTGCCTGAAGGGCGCTGGATGCTCGAGAAGGAACTGAGGGAGCTTGGCGTCTATTTTCCTGACCATCAGTATGGAGATGCGATCTTTTTAATGCATTCAAACATGTTGATTGTTCCCAGTTACATGGGAGCAAAAATGATTGCCGGAATGCACGGCTACCATCCGGATGATGCGGATTCGTATGCGGCTATCCTCAGCAACCGCAATTTAAACGACCAAAATCTGGAGAGCATTAAAGATATTTTCCGATTGATGGAGAAATCTCTTTAAGACCAAGACAAACTATCATCCTGTATGCCGTGTGGGTCCTGTTTGTCCTGGTCTTGTTATTAAGCTTTAACTATACTCCTGCCTATGTTTCGATTTAGCTGGAGCCGTTACGGCCGCATCCTTTTTGTCTGCTTCTTTCTAGGTTTTATCTACTATTTGCTAAAGCCAGTCAAAGATGCATTGATTGTGACCGCGCCCGATGCGGGTGCCGAAGCGATTCCCTTCGTAAAAGCCTGGCTGCTTTTTCCCTTATCAATCGGTTTGGCGGCATTGTTTATCAGAATGACCCAATCATATTCACTAACCACCATCTTTCATTTTTTTGTCGCATCGTTCCTGCTTTTTTTTGTGATCTTTGCCTTCCTCCTCTATCCCTACCGGGAATCGCTGCAACTTACTCACTTCGCCGATGAGCTGCAGACCTATTTGCCGGCAGGCTGGAAAGGGTTTTGCGCCCTCTTCCGCTATTGGACTTATTGCCTTTACTTCATCTTGGCCGAAAGCTGGGGGACCATCATCTGCTGCGTCCTATTTTGGACCATTGTCAATGAATTCACCGTTTTGGAAGATGCAGGGGAATTTTATCCGGCCCTTATCCTGTCTGGCAATATCTCGGCGATCATCGCTGGCAGTGTCAGCGCGTATATCGCTTCCTTGGCAGAAACGCTTTATTTTCCTCTTGGAACGAATGCATGGGAACAAATCTTATATCATCAAACCCTACTCATCTTAGTGAGTGGACTAGCTGCTATCCAGCTACTGCACGGTATCGACTTGCCCAACCGGCTAAAAGCCTCCCACGACCAGCCGCGGGTACCCGTACGCCGGGCGCTTCTGGAAGTGCTTAAAAACCGCCACTTGTTTGCTCTTTCAATCATGACCTTAGCGTTTAACCTTTTCATTAACCTGTCCGAAGTGGTGTGGAAAGATCAAGTAGGAAAAGCTTATGCGGATCCGTTTGAATATAGCAGTTACATGAATCAGGTGACATTTGCCATTGGGATCGTCTCCAGCATCATTACGCTGGCCATCTGCGGCAATGCGTTGAAATATTTTGGATGGACGGCGACCGCTCTACTGACACCGCTCATTGTGCTCACTTTTGGGGCATTTTTCTATAGCTCCATCTTATTTGAGACCCAACTCCCGTTCATTGCCCTC
>JAGVLX010000056.1 GCA_020054065.1 Parachlamydiales bacterium
GTCGGAGAGACGCAAGAGGAATTAAATTTTATTTTCTCTGCGTTCTCTCTGTCACTGCGTCTCTGCGTTTAATTTTTAAAGAAACTCAAACAACCAAAATGTAATGAGATAAAAATTTGTTATTTAGGAGACACGAAGGCGCAGAGACACGAAGAGATCTCTTCGTGTCTCTGTACCTTCGTGTCTTCGTGTTCAATTTTCTTCTAGTTATTTACCGATAGAGGACCCTGCGTCCCTTTGCGTTAAAGAACATTCAGACATCGTTGCATAACTAACGCCAAAGCATGATACAATTCTCTGTGCCTCTGTGGTTAATTTCTGTCTTTAGAAAAATAGGCCTGACTTTCGGTTCCTGAATAAATTTGACAGTTATAAACAAAACGATATCATTACTTCGTATTCAATATGTTATTGACGTGTTTTAAAATAAATAATTAATAATCAGGCATGAATATGGATTCAACCCCTGGAATCGTTTTTGAAGAATTTGACTGGCTTAATCACGATTTTTTTAGCGCTAAGCCTGCTGCTGCTTCCCCAAATACAGCGCAAAATAATGTTGCTAAGGAAAAATTAGTCTCCGAAACCGTCCATCCTATTTTTTCCGAACAACGATCAGCCGCACCAGAACCGTCAAAAAAACTGAGCGCTGAGGATGTGTCGGTCGAGTTTCAAGAGTCTGATTGGCTGAATCCTGAATTTTTTAGGCCCCTGCCTAAACCGCCAAACGTTTCACCTTATGCAGCCGTTACGCCAAAACCAGCGGCAGCTTTACAGAATTGTACTCCCGATGTAGCTGACCATGTCGCGAAAAGAAACGCGCCACCAACCGAACCATCCCTTTTAGAACAATTTGCTGCGTTTTATGACAAGCTTGGTTTTGCACAATCGGTAACAGCCATCGATCTTTTATGCACCCTTTTTTCCAATTGGAAGATTTGCCGCATCCCGATGACCACTTCACAATTGATCATCTCACTATCCGAGATGCGTGGGGATTTTAACTTACTCTCAAGCGGTCCGTTCCTCAGACCCACCTTGAACAATCTGAATTGGAGGTTGATTTTAAAACCACTCGACCTGCAACAGGATCAGAGTTTGATTTTGCATCAATGTTTTTTTGATCATTGCGACTCTCCTGCTTTAGAATTATTCATCCACTATATCCAGATGAGTTCCCCTAAAGTCGACATTCTTTTTCCTATTCTCTATCAATCAAAAGCACTGAAATCAAGCATCAGGCTGCATGTGGGGACCGGTCCATTCCTTACCCTCACATTAAGCTTGGCGGCTTTGTGCATCATTTATCGCCGGTATGATTTGCTCAGATATTATGATAATGATGACCTGGCGCAAGACTTACAACAACCGATTCAGGCTTGCGTGCCAGGAACGAACAAACTCTTCAATCCCTTAACACCCCTTGAGTTGATCCGCACGCATCATGATCAAGGTGAGGTCTTGAGGCATTGGAATAATGTCCATTTTGAGGATGATGAGCCGGAAGAGAAGCTAATCAGACGGCATAGGGATCACGCTTCAAAAAAGGTATGCGTAAGTCCAAAAAAGGCACAACGGGAAGCGGCAGCAAGAAGAGTAGACGAAGATTCTTTAGCGACTTTGCTAGCTTAAATTTTTATTGCGCCTTGTCCACCACAAAACGGTTAAGTAGAGCCCGATGAAAAAGAACAACGCACCGATGGCAATCAGCACATCGGTGTTAAGGAGCGCTCGCCAGCTAAAATCTTGCTCGGTTTCCAGGATGGAACCTAACCCGGTTCCAAACTGGGTAAACATGAAGGTTGCAGGAATCACCCCCACAACAGTGGTCCATAAGAAAGTAAAAAAGGAAATCCCGAAAAACGCCGGCGCCAAGTTGACCAGCCAAAACGGAAAGATGGGGACGAGCCGCAAAAATAACATATAGCTGGTGGCGTTCTCGTGAAATCCTTTTTCCATCTTATTTAAAAAAGGGCGCACCTTTCGCCTTAAAAATTCTCTTAACGCGGTCCTGGCAGCTAAAAAGATGATACTGCCGCCTAAGGCCTGGCCGATGACTACGTAGATCGTGCTATAAGGCTGTTCAAACAAAAACCCCGCTAATAGGGTGAGGTAAAGTCCTACCGGGAGCGATAAGGCAGCGATCAAGATATACGTTCCCATAAAGGCGAGCGGCGCTGAAAAGGGGTGGTTGGAAACGAAAACCACCAGCTGATGGTGGTGCTCCTTAAGCTGCTGATAAGTAAAATAATCGGTTATCCCCAGATAATAGGCAATCAGCGCTGCTGCAATGAGAATGCCTAGGGGGATTAAATGCCGTCCATATCCAGTCATAATCTTATTATAATTAAACTCGTTGAATTGATACCATAGTTGTTCTATCTGAAGGAGCAACCATGTCACAAGAAAAAACCGCCATCACCCCTACCCGCCAGGAAGATTTCCCTGAGTGGTACCAACAAGTCTTAAAAGCTGCCGATTTAGCCGAAAATGCGCCGGTTCGGGGTTGTATGGTGATTAAACCGTGGGGGTATGCGATTTGGGAAAATATGCAAAAGTATCTCGATAGCGAGATCAAACGGACGGGGCATGTTAACGCTTACTTCCCGCTTTTTATTCCACTCAGCTTTTTAGAAAAAGAAGCAACGCACGTGGAAGGATTCGCCAAAGAGTGCGCTGTGGTGACCCATCACCGGCTGGAACAAAAAGAGGGGAAATTGATCCCCGCTGGTGAATTGGAAGAGCCGCTCATCGTCCGTCCCACCTCGGAAACCATCATTGGCGATTGTTTCGCCCGCTGGATCGAGTCGTACCGCGATTTGCCGCTGTTGATCAACCAATGGGCTAACGTTGTAAGATGGGAGATGCGCCCACGCATCTTTCTGCGTACGACGGAATTCCTCTGGCAGGAAGGGCATACGGCCCACGCTTCCAAAGAGGAAGCAATTGCGGAAGCGAAGCTCATGCTAGATATTTACACGAAATTCTCGCGGGAAATTTTGGCGATGCCAACCATCCCCGGTGAAAAATCGGAGGGAGAGCGGTTCCCCGGAGCCGATATTACCTACTGCTTAGAATGGATGATGCAGGACCGCAAAGCGCTTCAAGCAGGCACTTCCCACTATCTGGGGCAAAATTTCGCAAAGGCTCAAGGGATTAAATTCAATAACCAAGCCGGTGAAGTCGAATATTGCTACACGACCTCTTGGGCGATGACGACGCGGATGATTGGAGGTATTTTGATGGCCCATGCGGATGATGACGGCATGCGCCTCCCGCCAAGAATCTCCCCTAAACATGTGGTGATTTTGCCAGTGGTTCCCAAACCTGAATTGGAGAAAGAGGTGTTTGCCTACGCGGAAAAGCTAGCGGAAGTGTTGCGCCACACCGACTACCATGGTGCGCCGCTTGCTGTACACGTCGATAAGCGGGATTTGCGCGGCGGCGAAAAGAACTGGGAGTGGATTAAGAAAGGGGTGCCCGTCCGCATTGAAGTCGGCCCTCGTGATATAGAAAGTCTTTCCGTCATGGTTGGCCGGCGGGACAAAGCGCATAAAGATAAGCAGAAGCTTGGATTTGACCAGGCCGCGGCAGCGATTCCGCAAATCCTCGATGAGATCCAGAAAAATTACTACGATCAAGCCCTTAAATTCCGCGATGCCAACATCCGCACCGACATCGCTGACTTTGAAACATTCAAAGCGTTCTTTACTCCTAAAAACGGTGATAAACCCGAAATCCATGGCGGTTTTGTTTTAGCAAAATGGTGCGGCGACCGGGAAACAGAGGAGCTGCTTAAAGAGCTCAAAGTCACTGTCCGCTGCCTGCCTTTAGAACAAAGCGGCACCGAAGGAAAGTGCGTCATTACCGGAAAGAAAGCGACTCTAGACGCCTACTTCGCCAAATCGTATTAAAAATTTATTCAACGCAGAGGCGCGGAGACACGGAGACGCGGAGAGATAGAACGATTCACCATGTTCACTACACAAATGTCTTCAATATATTTTAACGCAAAGGAATACAAAAGGAGCAAAGACGCAAAGAATAAATCTAATATCTTTGCTGCTCTGCACCTTGGGTTTATCTTTGCGTTAAAATATATTGAAGACATTATCAAATAGCTAACACAATTGATAAACGATTCTCCGTGTCTCCGCGCCTCTGCGTTGAATTGCTTAAGAAGCGTTTAGGTTAAATCGTTGTGATTAAAATGACTTATCGAACAAAAATCCAGCCGGGCGCAACGTTGCGCTCATTCTGTCTTTTCTTGTTTTCGATGGGGTTGCGGATATTGGTGAGATCGCGCTGACGATGTGCGTCCAACTCTTTACGATGCTGCTGCAGGGCCGTCCACGTTTCAGCTGAAAAATTATTGGGATCAGCCAAGTAGGAGTCCACATGCTCAGGATCGACCTTTAATTGCGCAAACAACTCCTGGGTTTGACGCACCAGTTGAGCATGCTTATCCTCCAATTGCTGGATTTGAAGCAGGTTACGCTCGATCGTGAGCTCTAAATCTGTTTCTACATTTTCATTACGGCTGTTTTGTAATTCAAACATAGGACTCTCTTGTTAATTAATGCTTATAAATATAATATATTTTTTTAAAATAAAAGTCAATAAAAAAGGTCTTGTATGCTGCCACCCCTCTATTTAATTCCAATTTTAAATGCCCTTTTTGGCTGGCTACTGGTTAAAAGAACCGTTAGCGGGATTTTTACCGGACTACAGAAAAATCCCCATGTTTTGACCCAAAATTTGGGGAATTTAACCCTTTCCAAGGGAGAAATTGAGGCTCAATTTGAAGGAATCGACTGGGTCAAGGAATTGGACCCCCTGATCGATAAGCGGCTTGACTCCTATATCGAACAAATTAAGCAAAAAATCCCCATGGCTGGGATGTTTCTTAGCGGAGAGATCGTCAAAACCTTAAAAGGGCAGGGGAAAGAGGAGATCTACAAGATGATTCCGGAGTTAAAGTCGCTCCTAGCCGAACAGATCGCAACCCGCGTCGATGTTAAACAATTTGTTCAAAATAAGGTCGCTGAATTGGACTTTAATGTCCTTTTCAAGCCTCTTGAAAAGACTTTAGCCATTGTTAGTTTTGCGGGGGCCGTTGCTGGCTTTATCCTAGGGTGTATAGAGGTTTTTCTCGTGAAAATCCTGTCTTAGTCCGATTACGCCGCGATTCCCAGCAAGCGATAAGAATTCTGCACTCCTTTTAAAACCGATTCAGTGGTTTTTGAAGGGTTTTGTCCATTCACTGCAAACGAGAACATGCCGAAACACATATCCACTCCTACAGCCGCTGGCGGCAATCCATACCGTTGCAGAATGTAGTCCATTACCATCCTAGATGTCCGTCCATTTTCATTTTGGAACGGGTGGATGCTGACAATACGTTGAGCCGCTCTTGCCGCAGTGACAATCGGATTTCCTTTGCCCGCATCGCACAGGGCAATCGACTTATCAAGCCAGCGCATAAAGTTATCCATTTCTTTAGCCACTTTAGTGGGCGGTGCATAAACATATTCCTCTTCCCCGCCTGCGTAGACGTTGAATGTGGTGCGTAATTGCCCGTTGCCGCCCAGTTTTGCATTGATTTTGAGGATATGATCTAAGGTTAAGTTAACACGTTGATTGGCCCAATTCCTGACCAGGGCATCGGTTTCATTCCATAAAGCAATGGCCTCTGGATATTGACTCAGGGTGTTTGATCCTGCCATACGGCTTTTCTGCATCTCTTTAAAACCTTGAGTTAACGCATACCGCGTCACACTGTCCACCTTTTTGGCGGTGCGGTAACACTCTCTACACTGACTGTCAAGTGTGGGATCCGTTTCTTTGATCCATTCCTGTTTCACAGTTTTCCAGCATGTTTTTTGCATGGTTTCGTCTAACGAAATGCGCCGTTTTTGCATTTCCCGATAGATGGCTTGGTTGATGGCGGAATCACCGACTTCGGCAGATGCTCTGAAGAAGGCGTGAAATGTTTCTGCATCGGGATCGATTTTAGCGGCGATCATTTTCTGATACAGTTGGACGGCGTTGATAAAATCGTGTTTTTTAGCAAAATGGGAGAGTAGGTGATTATAGGTCACCACATCGGTTTTGAGGGCAGTCGTTTGACTTAACGTATAAAATTGTTGAACATCTTCGGCTGTTCCTTCCCGGATCGCATGCCGGAACATGAGATTGTATTTCTTGTGAAACTCATCGCTTTTTAGGTAGTCAGGATCATGACCTAGTTCTTTCAGAACCGCAATGCTTACGGCGTTGACCTTGAGATTCAACACCGTCGTCATTAAATGACCGACCACTTTATCTTCTATTTCTGAGGTCATCTTAAATTCCGGATTCACCGCTTTTTCGTATTTCATATCCTGGCATAGCGCCCTGACGCGTGCTAAATTGCCAACTCGAGAATGGATTTTTAACATTTCATCGTAGTTTCGATACTGAAGCCGGATCCCTTTCTGTTTCATTTCGTCGTAAACGCGATCTGCCTTTAATCCTTGGTTCTCATGATCGCGGGAAAAAATACATAGAATGTGATGATAGGTTGCCGGTTTAAGGCGAATACCCTTTTGTTTCGCCTGTAAGAAAAGCTGAAACGCCTCACCTGAATGGGATTGTTTGGTGATTGCTGCGTTATAATCTACATTTAAATCCATGACCTACCTTAAGTTGTTAAACTGCATTAATTGTACAAAAACAACGTAAAGCAGTAATAAATTGATTTTTAAGGTAAGGTTAAGAATGTGAACATAAATAGGCGAAGATTGATGTGTCTACCTTTTGGTCCTTTATGGGCGTTGTTGCGTAAATAACCACCGAGCCACTGAGATCACTGAGTACATATGAGGAACTGAGGAAGAGTGATGATATTTAGTCGCCGGATCCTTAAAGCGAGAAAATAGCAGCTTACCGCTCCCAGTCTCAATTCTTCTCAGTGATCTCACTGGCTCAGTGGTGATTTGTACAACAAGTCCTCCTTTATGTCGTTTAGGTCCTTAGGGTCGTTTTGTCGTTTGTCCTTTTAGGACTTTGGAAGGTTTTTAGGATTGATTTTTTTGGGAAAAAGCAACGACGAAATCACTGAAATCACCAGCACCGTCGCAATGACCCCAAGGGTGAATAGAATCGGGATTTCCACATGATGGCTGATCAACATTTTAACCCCGATAAAGGCTAAAATAAACGCTAACCCATAGTGCAAGTGGTGGAACAAGTCGATGATGCCGGCTAGGGCAAAAAAGAGGGATCTGAGTCCCATAATGGCAAACACATTGGAGCTATACACAATAAACGGATCTTTGGTAATCGTCAAAATCGCGGGAATGGAATCCAAGGCAAAGAGCAAGTCGGTGGTTTCAACCGAAATTAAGACCACTAGCAGAGGGGTGGCAAACCATTTACCGTTTTTAAGGATAAAAAAACGATCATCTTCATAATCGTTAGAAACGGGTACAAACTTGCGCAGCAGTTTCAGGAAAGGGTTTTGTTCGGGGTGAATCTCATGGTCTTCCTGAAACGCGAGTTTGTACCCTGCATAGATCAAGAAGAGGCCAAAGATATAAATCATCCAGTCGAATAAGTTGATGAGGGCAATACCGGCGACGATAAAGATCGCACGCATGACGAGCGCGCCCAAAATCCCCCAGAAGAGCACCGTGTGCATTTGATGCTTCGGAACCCGGAAATAGTTAAAGAGCAGGAGGAATACGAACAAGTTGTCAACGCTCAGCGATTTTTCGATCAAATACCCGGTCAGAAAATTTAAAGCCGGTTCGGTGCCCGCTTCATAATAAATCCATCCATTGAAGGCGAGGGCTAGCGCAATCCACACACCTGTCCACGTCAGCGATTCCTTGACGGAAATGATATGGGATTTGCGGTTGAATACACCGAAGTCCAGTAGAAGCATGCCTAAGACAAAAAGGTTGAACGCAATCCATTCCAATGGCGTTGAGATCATGGGTCGTTACTCTCTTCCCCTTGTAATACCTGTTGGCTGGATAGGTATTTAAGTTTTTCACGTAGTTGTTGAATGCTCTCTTCCTTATACTGCAGAATCCCCTCGTTGTCTACATTCCCTTTCAATAAAACCGCTAGGCGGCGCCGGTTATAAGGGCTTAAAATTTCTTGCGCACGGGGGAGAAATTCTGTGAAGGTCAACTCCTGCAACGCTTTGACACGGGTATTAATCCATTCAAAATTCCCGTTATACTTAAACGCAAGGGTCATTAAGAGCTCTCCCATGTCTGACAGATTGCGCGCTGGCTGGGTCAGATTGGAGATCTGCGCTTGCTTGATCGTATCAAAGGTCACAGCATATTGTTTATCCAGTCTCAACTCTTTTGCAAAATTCTCGATAAACAATTCGATCCGGGATAGTAAGTCGCGCGGTTCAAAACGGTGCGATTCGACGATGAAGAAGAGAAAGAGCCTTTTTTCGAGCTCTTCATTCGCATGAAATACCATGTAGCCGGTTTGTTGCCGCGTGCGCAGTTCAGCGAAGAAAGGTTGCTGCATCATGGTAGAAAGGATCTGCTGCAGTCCGCGTTCAGTGGCTGAAAAACGATCTAGCTCAATGGCCAGCAAGACTAAATTGCCGCCTGAAGGGATCTCTTTGATGATGTAAAAAGGTCCCTGATCTTCCGGCAGCACAGCGACCTTGGCGAAATTCCACTCAGAACGCGGGTACGGCTTACCGTTTAGCACGGCCAAGAGCGGCTTCCACGAGTTCATAGCGTCTTGTTCTGTCATATTCCCGATCATCACCCCTTCCACATGGGCTTTTTCAAACAACGCTTTGAAATGTTGTTCCAAATCGGTGTACGTAATCGATTTTAACGCGGCCACTTTTTCTTCGGTCGACGAAAACTTTTCGTAGATGATCTCCTTCAAATATTCGACACCCCGTTCAAACGGCGTTGCCCGCAGGGCATTGTTATATTCGACAAGCTGGGAGGTTTTGATCAAATTGAACTGTGTGGGAGACGGCATGGAAGTTTTGAGCTTATCGATGATCGCGTTGAACAGTTTTGCCGCATTTTCGCTATGCCCGTTTAAAACGATTTGGATCCAATTTTCTTTGCGCTCGATGGTGTACTCCAGCCCAGCCACTTTGGCAGGATAGGAAAACTCGTTCAACGCTTCATTTAAGCTTTTGACATACAAATCGGTTAACGCGACCGAACGGGGATTGCCCGCATCCAAAGCTGCCGAGCGCAAAGCAAACGACCATGAGATCTCGGGAATAAAATAACGGTCATCTTGGGCAAAATAGAGTTTTCCGTTTGATGTTTCGGTCAGCACTCTAGGCTGGGGAATCAACGTCTCTGGCTGCTTCACTTCGTGCGTCACAAGTTTGAGATGTTCCGGGATGAACGGGTTAGGAGCCGGCATCGTGATGTTTGGATCCGGCTTCGCCTCTTCCCATTTTTTTAATTGCGGTTCGGAAACAGGCACAACCGCATAGGGCACGCCAAGCCACGGCTCTTTTTGATCTGGCGCGACATGGGAAAGATCTGGCGACACCGCTAAAAAATAGAGCGCTTTACGCGGTGTGAGGTAGGAGAAAAATTCTTTCAATGCCGCCGCATCATACTGAGTAGGAATTTTTGATTTTTGCGGGTACGTTTCCAATGGCTCATCTTTCATGGCCTGCACATGTTCGATCACACTGTCGAAAGGGTTTTCCCGCGACGGGTATTGATAGCTGATCGTGTCGATTTTCTGGACATCATCAAAAATGTATTTGGGAACTCCCGTTTCTTTCAAATAGGCAATCTGTTGAAAGACCCGTTCAACAACTTGGTATGGCTCTTCCACCCCTTTTTCTGTCAGGTCGATCTGCAGAAACAGCGTAAAATAATGATTGCGTCGATAAGAAGCACATGTCAATTTTTCCGCGAATCCTTCTTGCTGCAAAGCTCGCAGCAAACTGTTCTTTCCCTCGTCCCCCAAAATGTAGCAAATCACTTCATCTGGTTTGGTGTCGAGCATCTTGGCATACTTGCCGGGCAAATCCCAGATCAAGGTGAGTTGGCGCAAATCTTTTACGGGCGTGATGTAAACAAACTTACCTTGGCTGGCTGCATTTTCGATCGGCAGGGTAATCTCTATCTTGGGCTTATTGGTGTTGGGGATCTGGCTGAAATTCTCTAAGACGAGTTTCTGCAGTTCTTCCAAAGGCAATTTGGAATAAACCGCCAGTTGCATCAAATTGGCGCTATAGTGGGCATTAAACCACTCCCGCAGCATCTGCGTATCGGCCTTCGCCAGGGTTGTGAGGTTCCCAATATTAAATTTGTGTTCAGGATGCTCAGGATTCACCAACGCGCGATACACAAAAAATTGCCGCATATCATCATTATCGATATTCATTTGATACTCTTGATGGACGGCATTCATCTCCCGCAGCACACCCGATTCATTGAACAGCGGCTCTTTGAAAAACTGAGAAAACCGGTCTAACGCTTCGGGAAATGCCGAGTCATGAATATCGAACGCAAAGGTCGTATAGACCGAACCGGTGAACGCATTGGTCTCTCCGCCATTCTCCTTAACGAACGAGTCAAACGAAGATTCTTTCGGGAATTTTTTGGTTCCTAGAAAGAGCATGTGCTCTAAAAAGTGTGCTAACCCAGGAATCTCCTTAGGGTCCAGCCAACTGCCGGCGTTGACCGATAAAGCGGCAGCTGAAAGATCCGCTTGTGGATCAGAAATGAGATACACATGCAATCCGTTTTCCAAAATAAGCTTCGCTGTTTTTCGTTCTGCAAAAGCTGGAGATAGAATGGGGATGTTGTTCTGATCTTTAATGATTTGATACGGCTCGCTGTACACGAATGAAGCGGAGAAACTGGCAACAGCTAAAAGAATGGCGCTAAGTATTTTCATGTAAAATCCAAAAAATTATTTGATAAATCGATTCTATTTTTTCACATGATATGATAAGCCTATTCTTTAAGCCAATTAATTTGCTTCTTAAAACTGATAAACCAAGAGGGTCGAATGAAAAATAGACTGATGCGTAAGGTGTTCACTCTGTTCTTAGTCTTAGGTTTAACCAGCATGGCGCCTGCCTATGCGGCGATTGGTAATTTGGTGGCTTTGATTGTATGCGATACCGCTGCAGAAAACATTGGAGAGTCCGTTGAGGACGACCTATTGAATCTGCATACCGAGGTAGGGACCATCGCCCGAGCGACCAACCTGTATTTAAAGGAAAAAATCATTTCAGGATCGCGCGTAAAAGCGGATAATATCTATAAAGCGTTGAATGACTTAAAAGTGGGATCCAACGATACCGTGATCTTTTATTATTCCGGCCATGGCTATCGTACCGAGTCGAAAGAAAATAAATGGCCTAACCTCTACATTTCCGCGGATGGCGTCGGGATCGACTTCGATAAAGTGGCAAAAATCATCAACGACAAAAAACCGCGCTTCGCCTTCGTCCTCTGCGATGTGTGCAACAGCTTCCTGCCTGAAGAAGATGCTCCGCCTGTGAAAGAGTTCTTAGGAACCTCCCTTACAACTGCTGAAAGAAATGGGTATAAAAAGCTATTTGTGACCCAAACCGGCTTGCTGCAAGTTTCTAGTTCGTCGGTAGGGGAGTACTCCTGGTGCGCCGATAATGGCGGTCTTTATAGCACCACATTTCTTAAACAACTGAAGAAAGAGGTTCGTTTAGGCAATGCGGCTTCCTGGACAGATGTGCTCGGTAGAACCCACGATGCGATCGCTAACAAACAACATCCGCAATACGAGCTAACACCTTAAGCGAAATCATTTAACCACAGAGACACAGAGGCACAGAGGCACAGAGGAATTTTTAATAAACCTCTTGTATCATCCATTTCCTTATGTTAGGGCACGGGCAAGGGCAGGGGCAAGGAAATGAATGTGTATTTTTCTCTGTGCCTCTGTGTCTCTGTGGTTAACTTTCCCTCTTATCTAACTAATAATTATTTCTTTATATTGCCTTAATTTAGTCTATGGTATAATTCTTGGTAAGTTTAATAAACTTATGGAGTGTTTATGCTATCGAATTTCGTCCCCCTGATCCTCAGTGTTTTTGTCCTAGCGTTTTTTCAAGCGTGCGATTCCCAACCAGCTAAACCAGGAAGCGCCACAACCCCAACAACCATTCAACCGGCGAGTGAAACAGTGGCTGTTATTGATCGAATCTCAAAAAGAATAAAACCAGAAGTCCTGGAAATCTTAAAAAATCCCAATGAAGTGTATATCATGGCCGTCGTTCCCGACTACCAAAGCAAAATCGGATACAAAGAAACAGGCCCCAGCAAGCCTTTGACTGCCACGCAAATTAAAGAATTACAAGCCCTGTTGCTTGATGATAGCCACTACATTTTAGATATGACCAAGTCGTGCGTGTTTGCGCCCACGACTGTCTTTATTTTCGCTAACAATGGAGAAGAGGTGCGTGTGTTAAGCAGCCCTTCATGCAAACAGCTGAAGATCATGTACAAAGATCAAAAGTCGGTCTATTTGGACAACGATCCCATTCATGATCAGCTCGAATCTTTTAAGGAAACAACTAAAAAATCTTAGGAACTATGTTTAAGCAAATCCAAAAATCGCTCTTCATCTTAAGCTTTATGGTCGGACTGATTGCAGCAAGCCTGCCTGCCGCGATCGATGCTGGCGATTTGTATGCGATTTTGCTGGCGGATACGAAAGCTGAAAACTTGGAAGAATCCACCGTTCAGTCTCTCAACAAAATGCGATCGCAAGTTAAAAAGATCGCTTATTATACGAAATTGAACTTGAAGGAAGTTGTGCTGCGGGGAGAAGGTCTCTACGCTCAAGATATTTTTCAAACCCTGCAAGATCTTCCCATCACTTCCAACGATGTCGTGATTTTTTATTACAACGGACATGGCTACCGAACACCATCAAAGACCAATCCCTGGCCAAACATGCTGATCACCAATCAAATGGCAGGGATTGATCTTCAAAACGTCGCATCGATCTTAATCAATAAGTCGCCCCGTTTAATCATTGCTTTAGCCGATGTGTGCAACAATATCATCAATGAAAAATACGCCCCGCCAGTCATCCGTCCTCAAAACATTGCCTTAAGCGTGAAGGGGAATAAGACTGCTGAAGGGTATCGCAAGTTGTTCCTCAATCAAAGAGGGGTGATCATCATCGACAGCGCTAAAGTAGGCGAAATCTCATGGGCCAATCCGATGACGGGTGCGCTTTATACCGTAAAGTTATTAGAAAAACTGGAAGTCGAAGTGTTGGCAGGAAACTCAGCAGATTGGAACCATCTGCTGGAGGAAAGCAGCAAAGCTGTCGCCGATAAAAATCAACACCCTCAGCACATCATTTACAATCAATAATAATAATGGAGAATTTCATGAAACAATCTCTTGTGTTCCGCTCACTCGTCAAATACCTATTTTTTCTCTGTCTGGTATTTGCTCCGGTCACTCACGCTTTCGCAGGCGACTTTTATGCGATCTTAGTGGGAGATACCTTAGATGATAAAATCGGCGAGTCCGTCATCACCGATATTGATAACGTACAAAAATTGGTGAATAGTGTTACCAAACATACGGAGATGCGCCAACACCTGATCGTCTTGACGGGAAAAAATGCCATCTCTTCGCAGCTTAAACAACAACTAGAAGCGTTGAATATCCAACCCGATGACACCGTCTTTTTCTACTATTCTGGCCACGGGTACCGTACCTACAATAAATCGGACAATTTCCCCTATTTGTACTTAGGTCAGGAGGGGAGAGGAGTTGACGTTCAACAAATTAACGACATCATCTCTGCTAAGAATCCACGGTTTTTCCTTTCCATGGTGGATTGCTGTAACAACTACATGACCTGGGCGCCAGCGGTGAATAACCTACAAAAACAAGCTTTCCCGACCACAGCTGCCATGACTGAAGCTTATAGCAAGCTTTTTGCGCAATCGTCTGGAACGTTATTCATTTCCAGTGCGACACCAGGCGAATATTCCTACTGCAATGTGACAGGCGGGTTTTATACTCTTTCTTTTACGAAAGCCTTGAAGTCTGAACTGAATTATGGCGATCAAGCAACCTGGGAAAATCTTTTGAATGCAGCCATGACCAATATGTCAGATTATACGAGTAAGCAACATTTTGTTTTTAAAGCTAACCTTAATTAATTTGTTTAATTAAGCATATTCGTATGTAAAAGCTAGAAGTGAAAGCTTCTGGCTTTTTTTCTTTTATTCCTATTCAGCATAATGATAATATGTGTTCTCGTTTTACCATATTAACATTAAAGGAAAGATTTATGCTGAAAAGCGTTTTCAAATCCCTATTCTTCTTTTGTATTTTATTGAGTCCGATCCATTCGGTTCACGCTGGATATTTTTATGCGATTTTAGTGGGCGATACATTGGATGAGGCCATTGGCGAGTCGGTTCAGACCGATATCACAACCATGCAGAAATTTGTTAAGGAAGTGGCTGAGCACACAAAAATGCCGATGCGCCTTGTATCCTTAACCGGACCCAACGCCGTTTCCAAATATGTTAAGAATGTCCTGACGGGAATTCCGTTCAAATCTGATGATGTCGTGCTGTTTTACTACTCTGGGCATGGATATCGCACCTATTCGAAACCGGATTCCTTTCCTTACTTATATCTCGGCGTAGAAGGCAAGGGCGTCGATGTGGAAGAGATTAATGCGTTGATAAGAAAGAAAAATCCAAGCTTTTTCGTTTCGATGGTCGACTGCTGTAACAGTTATTTGAACTGGCCGCCCTCTGTGACGCATATCAAAGATGTCGTTAAAGGGAATCCAGAAGGATTTGCCAAGTTGTTTACCGGTACACATGGATTTGTGCTCATCTCCAGTGCGACACCAGGCGAATACTCCTACTGCACCCCAGAAGGGGGATTTTATACCCTTTCGTTCCTCTCGGCGATCAACCGGGAAGTGCAATACGGATTGGGTGCGAACTGGCAAAGCTTGCTCAATCAAGCCCAGATCAATCTTCTGGACTACACCGACAAGCAGCATTTGATCTACAAGTTAGATCTCTATTAGAAGGTTTTTATGGTTCGGCAATTAATTAAAGGCATTTTATTTTTTGTTTTTAGCTGCGGTTCATTTACTTCCATAGACGCGAAAGATTTCTATGCCATTTTGGTTGCCGATACATTGGAAGACTCTATTGGCATCTCTTGCCATCAAGATCTGCAAAAGATGCGTGAATTTGTTGAGCAAAGCGCGCAACAATCCGACATGCATCTGCGTTTAGTGATGTTGTCGGGAGGAAGCACGATCACCAAGCATTTAAAAAATGTGGTGCATGCTCTACCGATCACTCAAGATGATGTAGTGGTCTTTTTCTTTGCCGGACATGGGTACCGCCCCCATTCAAAAAAAGATAAATTTCCCCATCTCTATTTTGACCAGGAAGGGAAAGCTGTGGATTTTAGCGAGGTCGCTCAAGTGTTGAGCCATAAAAATCCCCGTTTCTTATTAGCCATCACGGATTGCTGCAATAGCTATATCGACTACCCTCCCCCAGTGACTCACATGCAAGCAAGAGAATTATTGAAAGGCCTTTCCAAGCTGTTTCTTGAGTACAGAGGAACACTCTTCATTGCGGCGGCTGAACCTGGAGAAAGCTCTTGGGGCAATAATGATGGGGGGATGTTTACCCGTTCGTTTTTAAAGGCCGCTTATGATCAAGCTAAAAGCGGGCAACCTGCTTGGGAAAATATCCTCATTCAAGCCCAAGAACACCTTAGCCAGCTTGTTGATGGGCAGCATTTAATCTACCAAATCAATTTTAAATAAACATCGTGATCGTCCTGTGTGTCGTGGATGTCTTGTTTGTCCTGGTCCTGTGAGTTATTTCAACTCTTTGATCTTATCGTACTCTTGTGTGACAAGTTTGTAGATATAATCGGACCGGTGCTGTCGGCGGGCGCGTTTGTCGGGATCTGCTTTGCCGGGATACTCTTCAATATCGATCTCTGGTCCAAAAGCCAATCCAGCCGGGGCGTGATGGGTGATCCGCTCTTCCCCTAAATCTTTTTGAACCGTTCTCGGAGGCGGCAGCAACGGATAGGTCCATAAGGCAAAAGGATAAAAGTGAGTCGGCTTGCCTGCCTGGCGTGCCATTAAAAAAAACATCTCTAAACTCTGGGGATCAAATGGCGCTATCGGAATCTTCCCTTGATCATCCATGCGGTCCCGTCCGCCGCTTGGCGCGACGTAGATGGTTTTGCCCCCTTCTGCCATTAGCTGGCTCATCCGTTTCATGGTCTTTTGATTATGCAAGAGCTTTGCTTCTTTCTCTTCGGGCGGATGCTCTATGTGGCGTTTGGAGTAGATGCAAAGCAAATTGCGTCCAAGGCTCATCGGGACAGCCATCGGATCGGTCAGCACCCGTGCGCCGGCGACGAAAATGATCTCTTCGGCAAACTCTGGAAAGGTGTCCTCTAACAACAGACTGATAAATTGAGGATCGGCTTCGCTTTGGTGATTGCTTAGCAGCACCACGTTTTCTCCGCGCGCTAAGGCTTGAGTCATCGCTTGTACATGCTCCAGCCCGATCACTTGAGAACGTTCTTTCGCGAGCAGCGGACGCATAAAATCAATGCCGAATTGAAAGTAATCAATGGGCTGGCGAACTTTCGCATGATACGATTCGAAAGGATGCGGATTGGTACTCTGCTCGATCACAAACGTCAAGAAATGCTCAAAATCTTTTTCCAGACTAGCAAGATCGCTGTGGCTGTTCTGCACGGTAGCGCGGTAGTTGTCGTAGAAGTGCGCCACCGTGTGAGCAAGCGGTCTGGACAATGTTCCTGTTTGTTCCGCCTGTTGGATTCGTGGGTGCAAGCTCATTACACTTCAATCTTTTTATTATTGATCGTCGAGAAGAACGCATAGTCATTCAAGTGCAGGTTATCGTCGCTTTCCCAAATCAGATTGGCGTTCATCTCTTCCGCTAATTTGATCAAATAATCGCGGTCATGATGGTGCATGTAGTGGTACACTTGCGGATGGATCACTAATTTCAGGGCAAATTGCTGCTGGCACTTGATCACTTTTTTCAAGGCGCGTTCGATTTCAATCGAAGTTGTTTCATAACTCTTGACCATCCCGCTGCCGATGCAATATGGACAGTTAGTGAAGATCGTTTGCAAAAGCGATCCGCGGTTGCGCTGGCGGGTCATTTCGACCAGTCCAAATTCACTCATGCCCAAAATGGTGCATTTCGCCGAATCCTCTTTCATGTGCTCTTTCAAGCGCTCCAACACACGCCGCTGGTTTTTACGCATGCGCATATCGATAAAGTCGCAAATGATCAGCCCCCCGATATTGCGTAGTTTTAACTGCCGGGCAATCTCTTCCGCCGCTTCTAGATTGATCCGTACCAAAGCTTCTTCCAAATCGCTGTCGCCGCCCGAACTGCGTCCGGAGTTCACGTCGATGGTATGCATGGCTTCCGTGCGGTCGAAATAGAGGTAGCCGCCGCTAGGCAGCCAGATTTTCCGTTTTAACGAGCGTTCGATTTCCCGTTCCACGTTGAACCGTTCGAACATCGGAACTTTGTCGCGGTAAAATTCGATTCGCAACGGATGCTCGCTGCTATACCGGCTGTACAGCCGTTTGCATACTTGATAGGTGTTATAGTCATCGACCATCAACCGGTCGTACCGTTTGTCGATACAGGTGATGACGGCCCGTTTGATGAGGTCTGATTCGGCCAATAACATGGTTGGATCGGATGATTTTTGAAAATTCTCCATGATCTGCTGCCAGGTATTCAGCAATTCATGCGCTTCTTCGATCAGCGTTTCTTGAGAGACAAGCTTGCTTGCCGTACGACAGATCAATCCCATATCTTTGGGCATTTCAAACGAGCGGATGAGCTTCTTCAATCGTTCTCTGACATTGCGGTCTTCAATTTTTCGGGAAACTCCGCGGTGCGACGAGTTGGGCAGGAGGACGAGATAGCGTCCAGCAATGGAAATATTAGAGGTTAGGCGGGCTCCTTTTGAGCCGATCGGTTCTTTCACCACCTGGACCAGCACCGGCTGGTCGATTTTCATCACTTGCTCGATGTTCAGATTTTGCTGCTGTTTGGCATCCATCGCCTTGATGTCATAACCCAGGTCAAAATCTAAGTCGAATAGCTGTTCGAACTTCTTGGTATTTTCAATGATGTCCGAAATGTGGATAAATCCGTTCTCGCCTTCATTGATATCGATAAAAGCTGACTGGATATTGTGCAGAATGTTGGTGACCCGGCCGCGATAGATATTGCCGGTTAACTGACGTTCTTTTTTACGCTCGACGGTTAGGTCGTGGAGCTGCCCATTTCGCAAAGTGGCGCAGCGGATCTCTTTTGACTCGATGTTGAGCAGGATTTCTTGTTGTAGTCTTTCTGGCATGCCTCATCCCCATATTCTTGGAGACAGGCTTCCGCAAATTAGCAAAAACGAGTCAAACGCCCACACTCCCTTGCATGAAGGGGGGCGTTTAAAACCAGTCGAGCGTTTCCGCCTCCCACAATGGGAGAGTCGGTTAACGATGGAAAGTTAATTTTTTGAACCTTGCCGGTCCAGGTTAGTAAACAATCTCGTTGGCTCATCATTCCTTGCTAGCAACCCGATTGACGGCTGAAACACGGAGATCCAGTTCTGACTCACTCACATTTTCCGCGTCGCAGCCCAAGCTATCTTTTATACAATGGGCGTTCAGTTGCGAAAGCTTGTCTTAAAATTTAAAACTTTTGCCGAAGGGAGTGTCATCAATCTAAAACTCGTCCACTCTCCTTCGTTCAACTGGAGTTTAGCCGAAAAGGGCGTTGTTTTCCACAATTTTTACAATCCTTTGGACAGGAAGGACAAACGACCTGGTAGATAAACACTAGTCCTTAATTCGTTTTTCGGGTAAACTTCTTTTGATTTATCGCTGGGAAATAGCTTTAATGGATGACCGTTTTAAAATTTATGTGGACCGCCTGCGGGATCACGACCTAAAGATCCACGAGACATTCAAGCCCGATTTTTTGGATGTTAAAGAGGAACATTTAAAATTTTCTTATCCGGTTGCCCTTAAAGGAGAAGCGTATCTTGCTGACGATACCCTAGTAATGCACCTGAATGTCGCTACAGAGGCGGAAATTCCTTGCTCGGTATGCAATGAGATGACCAAAGTGGAAATTGCCATTCCGGAGTTTTACCTGGCGGTCCCCTTAAATGAAATTAAAGGGGGAATCTACGACTACAGCGAAGCGCTGCGGGAAGAGATTGTATTGGCTGTTCCTCAATTTGCCGAATGCAGCGGCGGAACCTGCCCCCAGCGGAAAGAGTTAGAAAAATTTTTAAAAAAGCCAGGCGAAAACGATTCGCCAGAGGAAGAAAGGTACCATCCTTTCGCCGATTTATAGGAGATAACTATGGCAGTACCACGCAACCGTCATTCGAACGCACGTAAAAATTCCAAGCGCGCCCACCATGCCAAAAAACCGCGCAACACTCACGCCTGCACACGCTGCGGTGCAATGAAACTCCCTCACGTGATCTGCGGAGCTTGCGGCAGCTACGGCGACCGCGTCATCTTCGAGAAAGAGGAAGTGTAACCTGGGTGCCCCGGTGAGCATCACGATTGCTGTCGATTTAATGGGGAGCGATACGCCTCCCCACGATTTATTTTTAGGCGTCCTGCACGCCTGCACCGACCTGCCTAAAGAGGTCCGGTTTCTGTGTTTCGTAACGGAGGCGGTTCTGCCTCACTTAGCAGGGTCTTTAGGAAGTTATGCTGAACGGATCGCCTTTCAGGTCGTTCCTGAAGTGATTCACATGACCGATTCCCCCCTTCTTGCCATTCGGCGTAAAAAGAAGTCATCCCTTTTAGCCGGCATCCAAGCCGTTAAAGCCAAATCGGTGGCCGCCTTCGTCACCCCAGGAAATACGGGTGCTTTATTAGCCGCTTCGACGCTAATGTTGCCATTGTTGCCGGGGATTGACCGTCCGGCCCTTTTAGCGCATCTTCCCACTAAACAGCAAACGATGGCAGTCCTGGATGTGGGGGGAATCGTTTCGGTCAAGGCGGATCATTTGGTGCAATACGCCCGGATGGGAGCGGCCTATCAGCGGTGTTGCCTGGATGTCGCAAAGCCGAAGGTGGGGTTGTTGAATATTGGGACGGAGTCAAAGAAAGGGACCGAAGAGCTTCGGCAAGCGTACGAGATCTTGCGCAGCACGCCGTCGACCTCGTTTGAGTTTGTCGGTAATATCGAAGGGCGAGACGCTTTTGATGGCAAGGTCGATGTCATCGTCACCGATGGGTTTGCAGGCAATATTTTCTTAAAGACGTCGGAGGGGACATCGGCATTCATTTTGGAGAAGTTGCGGGAACAATTAAGCACTTACTCGGAAGAGTTGCGCGACCAGTTCAGTCGGATCCAAGGTTTTTTTGACTATGCAGAATACCGTGGAGCCACTCTATGTGGTGTGGAAGGGATTGTGGTGAAATGCCATGGCTATTCAAGTGCCAAAGCGATGTACCACGCCATTGAAGGGTGCTATGCCCTCACCAAGCAGCAGTTTGTTTCGCGCATCAAGTCCGAATTAAAAGACTGACGATAAAACGATCCAAGGGACCAAAGGGACCTAAATGATTTTTTTTGGTCGTTTTGGTCCCTTGGGTCGTTTTAGTCGTTGGATCGTTATTTGGTATGTATTTTTGACAATCAAAACAAAGTTGGTATTAGAATTTCCCTACAATCGATTTGATCAAACTACAGATATCATCATACACTTGAACGCGCAGCTCAACATCGGCTTTAGATTCTTTGTCGCGCACTTTATTAAGCGCTTTGGCGTCGATATTGATCAGCTTCACAATAAAGCCATCGCGCGGGTTTTTACCAGCAACGACAACTAGGATATGTAAAAGGGGCAAGCGGGTTAGGGGATCGAAGGTGCGATGCATTTTTTCGGCTAATTGTTGCAGCTGGCTGATCAATGTGTCGACCCGCTCACACGAATCGTAGCGATTGAGGGCATCCTTTAAGAGGTTTTCTAGGGTTGTCAGAAATTTATGATCGGCCAAAAGCGTGCGTAGTGTGTCAGGATAGTTGCGGCGGTCTTTGAGGATATGATTGCGGTGCTCTTCGACGGCTTTGGCGAACATTTTACTGAAATTGATCCCTAAGCTGGATGCAATCCCTTCCACATAGTGGCGTTGCTGTTTTTCGCTGAATTTATGCAGGGATTCGACAATCTGTTCCTTTTTGGCTTCACGGGTCTGTTTGGGAAAAAAGCTTAATAAGTGGAGGACATTTTCCGGGACGACTCCGCTCTCTGCATACCGGTTGAACTCGCTGTCTACAAGGTTCCGCTTCTGCAGCTCGATAAACGTTTTCGTATCTTCCAAATCGCCTTGCACCTTGTCATGGATTTTTTTCTTGAGTCCCGGAAAAAGCGCCTGAAAAAAACGTGAAAAAACACCTTGGTCACTATCCAAAAGCTCGCCGATATTGCTTTCAATCGAAAAGATTGCTTCCTTGACCGATTGCATATCATCTAGACTGAATGAATCCGCATGAATTCTAAAGATATTTTTCGTGATATGAATGGTCTTTTCGGTGGAAGTGGTGTTGTAATCTTTTTTAAGTCGATGAAAGTTTTTTTTGACCGCGTTTTGGTTTAATGACGCCCCGATTTGACGGATGCGATGAAGAAAATTTTCTGGTGAAACATCTTCTTCCGCAGCCATAAACCCCCTACTTACAGTGCTCCTATATATATTTTAACCTTTCTATTTTAATATTAAAATATTTATTTGTTTGGGAATGTTTAAAATCTTAATAATTACTTTAGATTAAGCAATTGATTTTCGAGCAAAACAGATCGTTCTGAGACTGAAAGCGTTTGAGGCAGGTCGATTGGCTCTCCAAACTTAACGGTAAGAGTCGAGAATGGCTTAGGAAGGCGCATTTGATCCCAAGTATTCAAGGCCCAATAAGATGAGCCTTCCCATGAACAGGGAACAATTTTAGCTCCCGCCGCTTCAGCGGCCATGGCAATGCCCGGCTTAATCTTGTATTTAGGGCCTTTGGGACCATCCGGGGTAATGAGAAGCACCGATCGAGGAACTTCTAAAAATTGAATCATCTCCAACAATCCGCGAAACTTGGCCTTGTGGTGGATCCGGATCGTCCGCCCTTGGGGATAGCGGGTGACGATGCGGGCTAAAAGTTCTCCGTCCCGGCTATTGCTGATGACCGCCCCATAGGTGCATTCCGGCGGTGCAACGCGGTTGAGGATGTACTCCATGGGGGCAATCCGGTTGTGCCAGAGCATGAGGATGCACTTATCATTCAGGGCCATGTTTTTAAAATGTTCGCTGCCGGTGATTTTGACTGTACACGTACGGATCACGGTGTTAAGCAGGGGGCGTCCCAGATAGAGGAACAGAAAGATAAGGAGTTGCCGTTTCCAAAAAATCCATTTTTGTTTGAAACGCATCATGGCAGCAACTCCAGGATGGCTTTAGCCGCCTCTTGGCTGGCGTGTTTGTTTTGCAGCTGGGAGCGGACAGCAGCCAATTCGGCGAGGCAGGTTTGGCGGGCCGGGCCCTCTTGATTGAGCGTATGGATTGCTTCAAAGAGCGTGTCAGCGGTATACGGTTTGCGGATCAGTTCGGGATATACTTCTTTTCCGGCTAAAATATTGACGATGCAGAAGTGCGGCAGTTGAATGTTCAATAGATAGGTTCCGATGAGGCGGTTCATGAGGGAAACTTCATAAACCGTGACCGCAGGCTTATTGTGCAAGGCCAATTCCAAGGTCACCGTGCCTGACTTGGCAATGGCTGTCCGGCAGGCGCGCATCAGGTCATATGCGTGTGCGGCGGGGACGGCGATGACATCTTGATCGAAAACCAAACCATTTTCGGCAGCCGCGTGGCGGATGAGGGATAAAAATTCGGGGCGGGCGCAAGAGACGCCCAGCTGTACCCGCGGGTTGGCTTGCAACAGCTTTTTAGCGGCTCCAAACTGTTTGGCTAGGTTGTCCGCCAGCTCCGATTTCCGGCTCCCTGGAAAGAGGGCGATGAGCTCTTTGCCGGGATCAAATCCAGAAGATTGAATCCAATGGGGATGGTAGGAGTGATGGTTCAGGGTCTCGATTAAAGGATGGCCGACAAATAAGGTTTTTAAAGAGGTGTGCTTGAATAGGTCGGGCTCGAACGGGAAGATCGTGAGGAGCAGATCTAGGTTCTCCGCCATGGTCTGGATGCGCCCTTTGCCCCAGGCCCATACGGTGGGGCTGATATATTGGATGATGGGACGCTTAAAACCGTTTTTACGGAGGGCTTTGGCGAGGCGCAGATTGAAGCCCGGATAGTCGACTAAAATGACTGCATCGGGTTGTTGGGCTAAAATAAATTTCTTTAAAAAACGGAATTGCCGCCAGACTTTCGGAAGGGCGGTCAAGATCGCCGTAAAGCCGATCAATTCAAACTCCTCCATAGGCAGCAGGCATTCCATCCCGACATCCCGCATCTTAGGGCCGCCGACACCGGTAAAGGTTGCGCGGGGAACCAGCTGCTTGACGGCTTGCATGAACCGTCCGGCATGCAGGTCGCCGCTCTGTTCGCCAGCTAAAATAAACAGGGTGGGGTCAGCTTTCACTTCATCAACTTTCATGAGATTCGTTTTTTAACGTATAGTTTAACTTGCGCCGGCGCATCCAGGCAACAGCAAAGAGATCCAAAACGGTATTAAAATGACGGTTAGCTAGAGAGTATTTGCTCTTGCCTCTTAGGCGTTTACGATGGGAAACCGGAATTTCTTTAACTCGGAAGCCTTCGATGCAGAACAAAGCCGGTAAAAAACGATGCATTCCCTCATATAATTTTAATTTTAACAAACTCGCTTTGCGGTACGCTTTCAGGGAACATCCGGTGTCTTGGACCCCATCGCCGCATACCCATCCCCGAATGGCATTGGCGATCCGCGATACGTACCGCTTCGTCCACGCGTCATGCCGACCCACCCGATATCCGCAAACGAGGTCGCAGTCATGCAGGGCATTTAGTAATTTGGGGATATCGCCCGGATCGTTTTGTCCGTCGCCATCCAAGGTCACGATCACTGTGCCTTTTGCGGCCTGAAATCCAGCATCGAGTGCGCTCGATTGTCCGTAATGACGGGTAAACGCACAAATATGCAGCTGCGGCACCTGCTGGCGCATCTCTTTTAATACCGCTAGGGTTTGGTCCGTTGATCCATCATCGACGCAGATCACTTCCCAAGGGGCATGAAGGGCGTTCATCACCGGAATCAATTCATTCAGGAGCGGGCCGATGTTGGTGGCCTCATTTTTCAAAGGAATGATGACGGAGGTGTAGATGGGGTCATTCGCCGGCATGCCGTCTCTCCCTTCTCCCACCAGGATGGTGATGATGCCTCCGATAAGGAGCATTCGAGTGGGGATGGGGCGTGCGGTCGCCATGATGTTCTTGGGCGCGGTAAGCTTTTTTCCAGTTGTTACACGTTTCGGCCAGCTTCGGATTGATCAGCGTGCGAATATCCAGAAATTTAAGGGCGAGGACAAATTCTTTATTATGCAGCAGCTTGTTGCGGTAACTGATTTTTCCGGTCAGCGGCGTCAGCCGGTATTGGGTAGCCATGATAAACGCAGCCGTGGAGCTAAGCCGGCGGGTGAGATGGGTAAATGACGATGTTTCGAATCCTTTTAAGAGCGAGTGCGCCAGCAGGACAATCTCCCCAAAATGGGGCATCAAATTTTTATCCAGGTACTGGGTCTGAAGCTCTTGTTCGTAAATGGGAAACAACAAGCATGCGGTTAAGATGCTGCGGTTGATAAAAGCGATTCCATACTGGTTGTGGATGCGATCGGCACACTTCAGATAGGTGTACAGTTTGTCGGCGTGCGGTCCATCCAAAAAATGGGCTAGCGCGGGGAATAACGTTTCGAGGAAGCCATGTTGATGCATCAGCTGGATAAAGGGCGCGGCGGAGCCAGATTCCAGCATCCGCAAAAACTCTTCTAGAATGCGTGCAGGAGCACTTTTGATAATTTCTTCCCGGCATTTCAGCATCGCCTGCATGGTTTCATCATCCGTCTTAAATCCAAAACGGGCGCAAAATTTCAACAAGCGGATCATGCGGACGGGGTCTTGCTTGAACCGCATCACCGGATTGCCGATGGTGCGCAGGGTTTTTTTATGGATATCTTCCCATCCCCCCACATAGTCGATCACTGAATGATTGGTCGGATCATAAAACAATCCGTTGATGGTGAAATCCCGGCGCTTGGCATCCTCTTCCGGCGTTCCCCATTCGTTGTCTTGCAAGATCAGCTCCCCTTCGTTTTCACCGGCGCGGAACGTGGAGACTTCGATCACTTTTTTTCCGAAACGGATGTGTGCTAAGCGGAACCGGCGTCCGATCAAGAGGCAGTTTCGTTTAAACACTTGCTTCACTTGTTCGGGCAGGGCCGACGTGGAGATATCAAAATCTTTGGGCTTCACCTTGGCGATGACGTCCCGGACGCTGCCGCCGACAAGATAAGCGGAATAGCCGGCTTCGCGGAGTTTGGTAATGACAAATAGGGCATCAGGATCAATCAGAGAGTGGTCGATCTCATGCTGAGAATCAACATAGATTTTTGGATTCACGCGAACAGGGAACTCCTTACAAAAAAAACGGCTTGGACGATACCACTAAATTAGGCAAAAATCCTTAAATAGTCAAGGCTTAAGGATCGCCTTTACTTTTCCCTGGGGATTCGCTAAGCTGTAAACTTAATCGTTTGACAAGGTAGATCATGACGGAAAAAGCCCCCAAAATTTTTGGGACTGATGGAGTTCGCGGGCGGGCAAACGTCCCCCCCATGGAAGTGGAAACCGCCCTTGCATTAGGGCGTGCAGCGGGAAAAATCTTTCGCGCCCGCGGCAGCGACAAGCGCAGGGTCGTGGTAGGCAAGGATACGCGCCTCTCTTGCTATATGTTTGAGAATGCATTGATAGCCGGATTATGCTCAATGGGCGTCGACACCTTGATGGTAGGTCCTTTTCCGACGCCGGGCATCGCATTCATCACGCGCGCTTACCGCGCAGATGCGGGGATTGTGATCTCGGCATCGCACAATCCGTACTACGATAACGGCATTAAGTTCTTTTCTTCCGAAGGGTTTAAGCTACCCGATCCGGTCGAGCGGGAAATCGAGGAGCTTGTCTACCGCAATAACTTCCAAGATGCGTTGCCGAAAGATCAAGAGATCGGAAAAAATGCGCGCATTTATGATGCTGACGGGCGCTATATCGAATTTGCCAAAGCGACTTTTCCACGCAAACTGTCGTTGAAAAATTTAAAAATCGCCTTGGATTGCGCCAACGGGGCGGCTTACAAAATCGCTCCGCTCGTCTTTCGCGAGCTGGATGCACAGGTGTTTGTCTATGGCAATACCCCGAACGGATTGAACATTAACGAAAATTGCGGATCGCTCCACCCAGAAACCCTTCAGAAGGCAGTCATTGACCACCGTGCCGATGTCGGTATCGCGCTCGATGGAGACGGCGACCGGTTGATCATGATCGATGAAAATGCTCAAATTGTGGACGGCTCTACCATGCTGGCCATCTGTGCTAAAGATTTCAAAAAACGGGGAATCCTGCCGCATAACAAGATCGTCGCCACCATCATGAGCAATTTTGGATTTCTGAAATCGATGGAAGCGTTAGAGATCGACGTGGTGCAGTCTGCGGTCGGAGACCGCTATGTTATCCAGGAAATGTTAAACCATGGCGCGACTCTAGGCGGCGAGCCAAGCGGGCACTTGATTTTCTTAGATCATAACACGACTGGAGACGGTTTGGTGGCAGCGCTGCAAGTGCTACGGATCATGATCGAAAATGATATGCGGTTATCCGACCTTGCTTCAATCGTCAAGCACTATCCGCAAAGTTTGGTGAATGTCAAAGTCAAAACCAAACCGCCGTTAGAAAGCCTAAACGGCGTTTCGCAAGCCATCCAAAAGGTGGAACAGGAATTAGGAAATACCGGCAGAGTATTGGTGCGCTATTCAGGAACGGAAAGCACCTGCCGCGTGATGGTGGAAGGGCCAAAATTAAAACTCGTCCAGCAGCTGGCCAATCAAATTGCAGAGGCGATCAAGGCGCAAATCGGGGCATAAATATGTGTGGGATTTTTGGATATGTAGGGCCGCGCGACGCGGTCAAAGTCACCATCAACGGCTTAAAAAAATTGGAGTACCGCGGCTACGACTCTTCCGGTATTGCCGGAATCAAAGATGGCAAGATCGTCCACTGCAAAGAGGTGGGAAAGATCGCCGTCATGGAATCCAAAGCCAATGAATTGAACCTTAAGTTAGATGTCGCGATATCCCAAACCCGCTGGGCTACACATGGCAAACCCTCGCGCGTCAATGCCCATCCTCACTTTGACAACGACCATACGCTGGCTTTAGTCCACAACGGCATCATCGAAAATCATAGCGCTTTGCGGAAAGCTCTTGAAGAAAAAGGATCGGTCTTTGTTTCCGACACCGATACCGAAGTGGTCGCTCATTTGATTTCCAGCAATTACGACGGCGATATTTTAAAAGCCGTGCAGCAATCGTTGCCGGTCTTAAAAGGGAACTATGCGATTGCGCTGGTTCATAAAAACCATCCACATCAAATCGTGGTGGCTGCCCATGAAATGCCTTTAGCAATTGGTGTGGGCAAAGATGAAACATTTGTCTCCTCCGACACCAACTCCTTTGGATCGCAGGTGCAGGAAGTCGTTTTTTTGGGCGAGGGAGAAATTGCGGTGATCAAAAAAGATCAATTTTCCCTGTACGACTCCTCCATGGCGCCGATCTCGAAAAAAACCAAAGTGATGGCGCAACAAATGGAAGATATTTCCAAAGGGGAGTACGAGCATTACACCCTGAAGGAAATTTTCGAGCAGCCGCAATCGCTGCGCTCGGCTTTATTATCGCGCTGCCTCGATGAATATGGCACGGCCATTTTAGAAGGGCTGAATTTTGAAGTCACCGAACTGCTCTCCGTTGAACGGATTCTGATCTTAGCGTGCGGCACCTCTCTGCATGCCGGTTATGTCGCTTCCTACATGTTGGAAGATATGGCGCGCATTCCCACCCAAATCGAGATTTCATCCGAATTCCGTTATAAAAATCCGGTGATTCCGCCGCGCACACTCGTGATTGCCATTAGCCAGTCGGGAGAAACCGCCGACACCTTGGCAGCGGTCCGGGAAATCAAAGCCAAAGGGGGGCGGATTTTAGCGATCTGCAACGTAATGGGATCATCGCTCGCACGTGAAGCGGATAGCTGTCTTTACTTGCGTGCCGGTGCGGAAATCGGGGTGTGTTCCACCAAAGCATTTACCAGCCAAGTGACCGTCCTGACGCTGTTCACTTTATTGATGGCCCGGATGCGCCACATGAGTAAAGGGCAAGGCTCTGAGATTTTGCAAGCCCTGAAAAAATTGCCGGATCAAGTGCAAACAGTCCTGGACCGCCACGATGAAATTCAAGCGCTGGCTAAGAAATATTCTCACCACGATAACTTCTTTTTCCTAGGGCGTCATTTCATGTATCCTGCTGCCCTGGAAGGGGCGCTTAAGTTGAAAGAGATCTCCTACATTAATGCCAACGGGTATCCGGCGGGAGAAATGAAGCATGGGCCGATTGCGTTAATTAATGCCGATTGTCCTTCCATTACGCTGCTTGCCAACAAAGCGACCTATGAAAAAATGTTAAGCAACTTGCAAGAAGTGAAATCGCGTAATGGACCGATCTTAGCGATTGCCTCGGAAGGGGCGCACGGGTTAGAGAAATTAGCGGATGATATCTTCTATGTTCCCGAGACGATTGATGAAACCGCAGTCATCCCCACCAGTGTCGCGCTGCAATTGTTCGCCTACTATGTTGCCAAGGAACGCGGCGCTGACATCGACCAGCCGCGCAATCTCGCCAAATCAGTCACTGTTGAATAGTCAAACGACAGAACGACCAAAAGGACCAAAACGACATAAAGGACCAAAAATATTTAGGTCCTTTGGGTCGTTTTGGTCCTTTTGGTCGTTCTGTCGTTTATCTTGTTAAAAAAAATCGTTTTTTATGCTAAGCTGTTTTGATTATGTCACACACCGGTACCGTTTTTAAAGGTTCGTTATTAGTCGCAGGCACCGCGATTGGCGCGGGGATGTTGGCTTTGCCTGTCCTCACGAGTTTGGGCGGATTCTTCCCCTCTTTAGTGATTTATCTAGGGTGTTGGTTTTTCATGGCCTGCACAGGGCTGCTGATTTTAGAAGCCAGCCAATGGATGCGTGAAGATGCCAACCTGGTGACCATGGCCGAAACGACCTTAGGGTTTCCCGGCAAAGTCGCAGCGTGGGTGTTGTACATTTTTCTTTTTTACTGTCTATCGGTCGCCTATGTGGTGGGTTGCGGCGGACTTCTCCACGACTTGCTTCAGGCAAAAATTCCAGACTGGGCAGCCAACTTTCTCTTTGTCATTATTTTTGCGCCGTTCATCTACACCGGCTCACGGCTCGTGGGAAAACTCAATGTGTTTCTCATGATCGGATTGGCGATCTCCTATTTGGCGTTTGTCTGGATCGGGTACCGCTATGTCGACTTCACCTTGCTAAAACACACCGACTGGCCGCAATCGCTGCGTGCTCTACCCATCGCGTTTACGGCCTTTGCGTACCAAGGGATTGTTCCCACGTTAAAAACGTATATGGGGAACGATATTCCTAAAACACGCAACGCTATTTTAATCGGAAGTTTCTTGCCACTGATCGCTTACATCATTTGGCAAGGATTGATTTTAGGGATCGTTCCGGTCTATGGGCCGGGGGGGCTGGCAGAAGCGTTACAAGAACAAACGACAGCTGTCGAGCCGTTGAAATATTTTATTCAAAATCCGTATATCTACCTCATCGGGCAAGCGTTTGCGTTCTTTGCGCTGGTCACTTCGTTTTTAGGGGTGGCTTTAGGATTGAAAGATTTTCTGGCCGATGGGTTGTCGATTCACAAAGATCCGCGCGGACGTTTGATCTTGTGTTCGCTGATTTTTATTCCGGTTCTCGTGATCGCCTATCTCTATCCGAATATCTTCCTGACCGCATTGGATTATGCCGGGGGCTTTGGTTGTGCCCTACTATTAGGTTTGATACCTATTCTCATGGTATGGTCGCTGCGTTATGGGATGAAACAACAATACGGCTGGAAGCTGCCCGGCGGCAAGCCGGTGCTCCTGTCGCTGACTCTGTTTGTCGTGCTTGAACTCTGCACCGAAATCTACCATCAGTTTTTCTAAGCACAAAAACAAGATAGGCAGGATAAAATAACAATGATGACCAGGATAATCAGGATAGGAATACGATTATAAATTTGATTGTTTTTTCATTTTTGATTTAAGAGGATTGAAATGACGAATGAACGCACGACATAGGTTTATATAACTCAATTTTTTCTATCCTGGTTATCCTGGTCATCATTGTTATTTTTAATTTCATCCTGCCAATCCTGCATCGCCATAGGCGATCCTGCTTATCCTGTTATTTGTGTGGGCAAAAAAATAACCCCCTCGAGACTAGCTCTCGATGGGGGCATAGGCTACTAAATCACTAGATGGATGCCTATCTGACGTTAAACCGCAGGAATAGGCCATTATTCCATCCACCACCATACCAGTATGGATTGTAATAATCGCCATAGTAATAAGTATTATAGTACGGGCGATCATAGTAATAACGATATCCATACGATGGATAGTAGTTATAATAGTAGCCTCTATTGTAGTTATAGTAACCATAAGGTCCGCCATATCCTCTAACATAGAACCGAACAGCTACTTCATTGTCGTGTGAACTTGGAACGGCGGCTGTGACTTGCATTGGAGCAAATGAAACAAGAACTAAAAGCGCAGTAACAAATAAGGATGATAACCGTTTCAAATAATAATACATACATCCTCCAGACTCACGATTCAGATCTTCGAAAACTCCATTAGCGAATCAAATGATAGGGAAGCTTGCAGCTTGCCCTTAGTTTGGTCTAGATTAGAAGGCCATCAGAAAGAGGGGGAATTTAACTTCCCTCTCTACCCCCATTATAAAACTAGGGGTAAGCCGATGTCAAGAAAACCTTAAATTTTTAGCGTTAAGTTACTCAAATAGAGCCGTTACGAACGATTTAGCTTCAAAAGGTGCTAAATCATCCGCTCCCTCCCCAATCCCAATAAATTTGACCGGAATTTTCAGCTGTCGTTGAATGTTAACAACCAGTCCCCCTTTCGCCGTCCCATCTAATTTTGTCAAAATCAGGCCGCTCAAGGGAGTAAACTTTTGAAACGTTTTGGCTTGATCGATTCCATTCTGTCCCGTCGTTGCATCAATGACTAAAAGCGTCTCGTGGGGGCTTCCTGGGGACACTTTTGTACAGGTACGCCGAATTTTTTCCAGCTCTTGCATCAGATTCGTTTTGGTATGCAGCCGTCCCGCCGTATCAATCAAGAGCACATCCATGTTGCGCGCCTTGGCGGCTGTGACGGCATCGAATACCACGGCGGAAGGATCGCTTTGCGGCGCTCCCTTAACGATCTCAATATCCAGTTTTTTGGCCCATAGTTCTAACTGCTCAATCGCAGCGGCGCGGAAGGTATCTGCGGCTCCGACAATAACCTTAAGTCCTTGATCCTTAAATCTTTTTGCAAGTTTCGCCACAGCTGTTGTTTTACCGTTGCCATTCACTCCCACAATTAAAATCACCGTTGGGCCTTGGTCCGCCGGCAGCAGGGTGAGCTCGGGATTTTGAGGTGACATAATTGCAATTAACTCATTTTCAAGCGCATGAATATATTCAGGCGGTTTCAATTCGGGGTTTTTTGTATAGAGTTCATGAATTTTTTTTGTCAGCTGCTGGACCGTATCCACTCCAAGATCTGCTTGATAGAGAGCTTCTTCGATCTGTTCGAGCGTTTCTTCATTGATCGTGCCTATCAGGAGTGACTGGATCTTATCCCCTAGCAGCGTGCGGGTTTTGGCAAGGGCGCTCTTGAACTTCTGGTAGCCCGATTTCAGGTATTTTAAAATCATAAAAATCCTATATCTCTAGAAATCATATAACAGTGCTTGTTTTTTTTAGATCAATTTTTGATTATTTGACTGTATGCATGTTCATGAGTTTCAAGCCAAAAAGATTTTAGAGCGATATGGGATTCCGATTACCCCTTATCGGGTGGTGTCGACTTTGACGGAATTGGATGATGCGGTGCGGACCATGAATTTGGACCACGCTGTGTTAAAAGTGCAAGTGCATGCCGGCGGACGTGGAAAAGCTGGCGGGGTGAAGCTCGCCAAAAACCGGCAAGAAATCTCCAGTTTCGGCAAGCAGCTGCTGGGGATGAAAATCATCAACCAGCAAACGGGCCCCGAAGGGATGGTCGCGCATCAATTGCTGATCACCGAAACGGCCGATGTCGCGCAGGAGTATTATCTCGGCGTGGTCATTGACCGTAAGAATGCCCGAGCTGTGTTGATTGCTTCGCCGGACGGGGGAATGGATATCGAGACCATCGCCCATGACAACCCGGAGCGGATTCTCACAATTCCGATTCAGAACGACGGCTCCCTTCGCTCGTTCCATCTGATCAAGCTTGCTAAATTTATGGGATGGAAATGGGATAAAGAGAGCCAGCCGCTGAAAATCGTGAAAGGTTTAGCGAAAGCGTTTTTAGAGACCGACGCCTCATTGTTGGAAATTAATCCACTCATTCAAACCAAAAGCGGCGCATTCATTTGCCTCGATGCAAAGCTGACCGTTGATGACAATGCTCTGTTTCGTCAGGAATTGATCGCGAGCTGGTTTGATCCTACCCAATTGCCCGAACAGGAAGCGCGGGCGCGTGAAAATGACCTCGCATACGTGAGCCTTGAGGGGAATATTGGCTGCATGGTCAATGGAGCGGGTCTTGCGATGGCGACGATGGACATTATCCATCACTTTGGCGGCACGCCCGCTAACTTTCTGGATGTGGGTGGTGGCGCCACCAAAGAAAAAGTTGCTGAAGGGTTTAAATTAATTTTGATCGATCCGCAAGTGAAGGCGATTTTTGTGAATATTTTTGGCGGGATCATGAACTGCGCAACGATTGCCTCCGGCATCATCGCCGCTGCCGGTGAGCTGGCGATTGAGGTGCCGCTGATCGTGCGCTTGGAAGGGAATAACGTGGAACAAGGCAAGCAGATGTTAAAAGATTCCGGACTGAATATCAAAATTGCGAACTCCATGTCAGAAGGGGCGCTATTGGCAGTGCATGCAGTCAAAAACCCGACAGGATCGTATGGCCATCTTCGTCAATAAGGACACCAAAGTGATCACGCAAGGGATCACCGGAAAATCGGGAAGCCTCCATACCGAGCAATGCCTTGCTTACGGCTCGAAGTTTGTCGGTGGTGTGACGCCAGGCAAAGGCGGTCAAGAGACGTTAGGGCTGCCGATTTTCGACACCGTCGCCGAAGCAAAAAAAGCCACGGGCTGCAATGCCAGCATGATTTTTGTGCCGCCGCCCTACGCTGCCGATGCGATCCTTGAAGCCGAGGACGCCGAGTTGGAACTAATTGTATGCATTACGGAGGGCATTCCCATCAAAGATATGATCGAGGTCAGCCAAGTGATGCGCCAAAGCAAGACCAGCCGGCTGATCGGACCCAACTGTCCAGGAGTCATCACGCCGGATGAATGCAAGATTGGCATCATGCCAGGATATATCCACCGCAAAGGGAATATCGGCATCGTGTCCCGCTCAGGGACTTTGACTTATGAAGCCGTCTGGCAAACCACACAGCTTGGCCTCGGCCAATCTACGTGTGTGGGGATTGGAGGGGATCCCTTGAATGGCACTTCCTTTATCGATGTACTGCAGCGGTTTGAAAAAGACCCTGAGACGCACGCCATCTTGATGATCGGCGAAATCGGTGGAGAAGCCGAGGAGGAAGCAGCGGAATGGATCAAAGCGCACTGCTCCAAACCGGTTGCCGCCTTTATCGCCGGAACGACCGCTCCACCTGGAAGACGGATGGGGCATGCCGGTGCCATCGTTTCCGGTGGAGTCGGCACGGCCGCCGATAAAATCAAAGCGCTTAAAAACGCTAACGCAATCATTGCTGAAACTCCATCCGACATGGGTTTAGCTGTATCCAAAGCCTTGAAACAACACTAAGATTATGCTCATTGTTAATTCTCGTATTCCTGTCCGTGCTTACCCGTTATTTTTTTTAATGGCCTTCCTGATTGGCTGGGTCAATACGATGGACCTCTACAATACTCTGATCTGGGTGGCCGTGATCACCGTGTCGGTCCTTGTTCATGAATATGGACATGCTCTGACGGCTGTTTTGTTTGGGCAAACGGCCCAGATTGATTTAGTCGGTTTGGGTGGACTTACCACACGCAACGGTCCTAAGCTGCCGTTGTGGAAAGATTTTTTCATCGTCTTGAATGGTCCCATGGCCGGTTTTTTACTGTGGATCCTTTCTCTTAAATTGCTGCGCATGACTGAGGATCACACCACGCTATGGGCCAAGGCTCTGTGGATTAGCGTACAGGTGAATTTATTTTGGACGTTGGTGAATTTGCTGCCCGTTCAACCCTTGGATGGCGGACATCTGTTGACGATCATGATGGAAGCGATTTTTGGATTCCGCGGCATGAAAATCGCCTATTTTATCAGCTCGTTAATGGCGGTCGCGATCAGTTTGTTCTTTTTTGCTTTGCAATATATTTTACCGGGAGCGCTCTTTCTGCTCATGGCGTTCGAAGGATTCAGGATGTGGCGGATGTCGCTATCCATGACCCGGCAAGATAAAGATACAACCTTGCAGGAGCTCCTCAGGCATGCAGATGAAAATATTTCGATTGGCAATGTGCCGGAAGCGATGACGCAATTGCGGATCATTCGCGACACCGTGAAGGAGGGGATCGTCCACCGTTCTGCGACGTTATTGATGGCCAAATTGCTGTCTGAGCAAGGACAAGACTGGGAAGCATTCCACATGTTGCTGCCGATCAAAAACCAACTGTTAGGAGAAGGACGCTATTTGCTGTATCAATTGGCATGCAAACAGAAAGCATGGAAAGTGGCGGTTGAACTAGGGGATAGCGCCTACCACGACTATCCAAGCGCCGAAACCGCCACCCTAAATGCGATCACCCACGCTGCTTTAAATCAGCTTCAGCCGACCATTGGCTGGCTGCAACGTGCGCTTAATGATGGGGCAAACAATATTCAAGAGGTTATTGCAAGCCCTGAATTCAATGAGATCCGCAACACGCCGGCCTTTGCCGCGTGGCTTAAAAAAGCTGTTAAATGAGAACTTTTTAAGCAGACGCACTCAATTCAAACCGGTACGATTTAATTCGTCCTTTCTGAATATTAGCTAGAATAGCCGTTCCATCTTCATATAAAACCCTTGTATTTGTATAAGCAGGGCTTAACACATGCGTTTTATGCATCAAATCACAAACCGCAACACGGGAATTGTCATACGCATACAAAGTGTAGTGTTCCATTTTCATCCAGGAGACCGCTCGTTCAAATAATTTGAAACGATGATGGATTTTCCAGGTTTCTTTATTAATGACCGTCACCGTTCCATCCGTTCCCCCTAAGCAAATGAATTTAGGATCCAGCTGGGCAACCCCACAAAATCCTGAATCATGATTGAACGAGTGAAGGCATGTTCCTCTGTCTATATCCCACGTCCTCACAACACCATTAAAGGTGCTTGTTAATAAAAAGTTAGCCACAATTTTGATCCGAATAATGCACGTATCATAGGTTTCACGGGGAAGCACAAACTCGCGTACCTCATCACCAGTAGCAAGATTGACCTGTTTGACACTCCCATTCTCCGCTCCATAAAAGAGACAATCGTTGGCCACATTGACATCCAACGAATTGGCAATCGCCACGGTGTGGAGTTTGATCAACTTTGTGGTTTCAAGGGAGTAAACACGAATCTTAATGCGATCTTGCAACGATCCCACATGCGGCACAACGACCGCAAAATCTTTAGACGTATAGATTTTATCGGGTTCGATCGGCAGGGTGAACGTTTTGACGCACTGCATCGTCAGTAAATCCCACATCTTAAGCTTTTGGTCGCGTGCTCCAGAGAACAAATAATCGTGTGTGAGATGCAAACAGCGGACATGGTTTGTATGCCCGCTGAATTGGCGGATCAATTTTCCCGTCCGGGTATTGTAGGCATTGATTAAATTATCTGTACCAGCTGTGTACAATACCTTATGAGCACGATGCGGGCATGGTCGAACGGTACAGTCGCCAAGCACATACGCCCGGATCGGACGTTCGTTGGCTTTCCAACGCTTTGGAACAGTTGTGGAAAAAAACGTCCATTTTGGGAGGTGCAGCTGTCTGAAGATCTGCTCTTTCCAGTTAAACTGAAGGTTCCTTTTTTCCGTTTCATAGAGAGCCGGCCAAACTTCTTGGCACACTTGCTTCCAAAAAAAATTAGAGTTGATCGCACCATTCCAAAACCTGCAGACTCTTCTTGCAACCGTAAGCAAGGTTGTTTTATCCAGAAATGCAAAAATAATGCTCAGCACTTCTGGAGGCAGGACAGCAATTTTTGGTTGTGGATGTTGATAACAGATTACGTCTTCCGACGTACAGTCAGGCGGAATTTCAGGAAGACCGCCTTGTGAGACCGGTGAAAAGGCGACTGGAGTGCCCATGATTGACCTCCGTTTAACTTTATATAGCGATTAGTCCTATTAAGGTGAACATTAAAATTAAACTAGGCATATAGGAGGTCCTGTCCGTCGTGTATGTCCCGTTTGTCCTGCTCTTTATGATTTATTTTCACCCAATAAAGCAATCGTCCGCGCCATTGTAAGGAACCCTTGCTTCAAACGGTCGAGCGAAAAATGTTCATTGGGAGCATGGATTTGGTCGGTGGCTAGCCCAAAACCCATCATGGCTAACTCTCCGCCAGAAGCTTCTCTTAATCCATTCGTGATCGGAATCGAGCCTCCCTCTAGGATAAACTGGCACGGCTTTTTGAACACCTCCCCATACGCTGTGGCAAACGCTTGCACAATCTTGGATGAGGGGGCGGTGCGAATTCCAGGTCCACCCCCTTCATGCACATGCACAGTGACTTGCACGCCACTAGGAGTGTTCTTTTCAATGAATTGTTTGACCTGTTGGCCGATCTTAGAAGGCACTTGATTCGGCACAAGCCGGCACGAAATTTTAGCATTTGCAACAGCGGGGATCACTGTCTTGAATCCCTTGCCACTGTATCCGCCATAGATGCCGTTGATCTCAAGGGTCGGACGCAGCCAGGCGCGTTCGAAGGGAGTGTACTGCTTCTCTCCGCCGGTTGCTTCTGAACCGAACTCTTTTTTATACTGGGCTTGATCGAATTCCAAGGCGAGAAGCTTGCGTTCATCCGCCGAAAGTTCCGCCACATCATCATAAAATCCGGGCACGAGCACTTTTCCTTGCGGGTCGCGCAATTTGCTTAAGATTTCGATCAAGGCGTGGATGGGGTTGAAGGCCACTCCGCCGTGCGACCCGGAATGAAGGTCCCCCCGGGTTCCTTGAACAATTACATCCATCGTAATGATTCCGCGGCACCCGAGGGTAACCGCTGGAGAGTCGGGTCCCAAAATTCCCAAATCGACAATGGTGACATAGTCGGCTTTAAGCTGCTCCTTTTTGGTTTGCAGCAGTTTTGTTAAACCTGGACTGCCGATCTCTTCTTCTCCATCGATGATCAGTTTGATGTGAATGGGGAGCCCGCCATTCTCTTCGATCAGCGATTTCAGGGCGGCGACGGTGTAAAAGCACTGCCCTTTGTTGTCTTGTGCACCACGGGCATACACCAGCCCTTCTTTGATGAGGGGTTCGAACGGTGGGGACTCCCACAACTCGATCGGATCGATGGGTTGCACATCATAGTGGGTGTACAGAAGTAAAGTCGGGGCATTTTTAGCGGATGAGTGATAGCTGGCAAATAGGCTGGGGTTGCCAGCGGTATCCCACTGCTCAACCTGGAAGCCGGATTGGGTAAGATAGGCTTTAAGCCAGTCGGCGCATGCTTGCGACTCTTCGCGATATTCAGAATCAGCGCTGATACTTTTGAAGCGGAGAAATGTTAGGTAATCCTCGAGCAGTTTAGGCTGTTTTTTGTCGTAGGTTTGGCTGAGTTGTTCAATCGTATTCATGAGCATCTTCCTGTGGAATGGGTTCTACAAGCTTTTTGACCGCTTGGATTTGAAGCGGTTGATTAATGGAGCTAGAAATTTTTTCACTGGCATCCTGAATCCATTCATGCACTTGTTTGAATGGGGGCGTGGTGGTAAATACGCTTGAGAGCGCAGCAAAAGTGACTAAGCAGAGAAAGAGAAAAAACCACTTTAAATTCCTCCGTACGGTGCGGTTGTGTTTTTCGACTAGCTGTGAATTGTTCCCGACCTCTTTTAAAAATTGCATTCGCTGATCGATGCTATAATGGTGCCAGCTGGGATGGGAGTGAATGTTCCCCGAGATAATCGCTACCGTATCGAGTGCTTTGCGCATATTGTCAGCCGGCAAGCCAAGCTCCACACCGCTCAAATCCGCTTGCCGTTCAAAGAGACGGGAAAAATACCCAAAGACAAACCGGAAATAGAGCGCAAAGAAAACGGCATTGAATACAAACAATGTCAGCAGCTCCAACGAAAACCAAATTGGAGACGGATCGAGGATGTTTTTTAAATAAAAATAGTCGAGCGCTGCTTGTAGAAACAGATCGTTTAAAACAACGGAAAGGGCAACACCGGCCAAAATGATGAAAGGGTAGATGATTAAATGGTGATGACGGGTATGGCCGATTTCATGCGCTAAAACCGCTTCTACTTCATCCGGGGTCAAATGCTGGAGCAATCCCTGCGTAAACATCAGATAGCGGAAACGTGGAATAATGCCGACGATCGCTGCCGTTACCGATGTGTTAAGGACGGTCCAAATTTTAAATCCAGCGTGTTTAAATTGCGCCTTGTCGCATAACGCCTGCAAGCGTGGGACTAACACAGGATCATTCAACGGGACGCAACGCCAGATTAACTGGATGAAATAAGGATACACAGCAAACATGAGCAAAAGCAGGACGATAGAAAAGCCGTAAAATAGCGTGTCGCCCGTTACGGATGAAGTTTGGGGAAGCACTGCCCCTAAATAGGGAATTAGGTCGGCAAACAGCGTGAGCACAAGAAAAGGGAGAATGAATGGCACCATGATCAGCAGCGAGCGCAAAGATTCGGAGACGCTGCTGTAGAGATCAAGTTTACGCAGCTTATGGATCGTGAAGTAGTAGGTGAATAAACCCCCAAAATAAAGCAGGAGCGCTTCCAACGAGGTCACCGTGTGCCAGGTGTTAAGGGATACACTTTGCCAGGTTTGATGGCCGCCTAAAAACAGGTAGTAGATGACCAGAAACACCAGCAGTTCAAAATTAACCAAAAAGGTGAGCCTAGGGGAAATTTTTTTTCTAAACACCCACGCTTGTAGGACGATCAGCGCAAGCAGACCCACGTAAATTCCTACGCTGGCCAAGAAAGGGTGGGTGATTCCATAGGGAGAGCTCTCGAAACTATTGTCCGGCGCCAAGTTACTGACCATCAAGACTAAAATAAGGAATATTAGGTTGGAAAACACAAGGCCTTCTCTAGATAGTTGGGTATAATCCGTATTAAAGGATAGAATACGCTTATATAGAGAATCAATCAGTTTTTACGCCTACTCTAAACTCAAGTGTGAACTCAATAAGGATCTTATGACTTATCCGATCTACGATTTGCATTGCGACATGCTCCTTTATCTAGCAACGGGTCAAAACCGGACCCCATTAGATCCCTGCGTCCGCTGTTCAATACCGCAGATGCAGGCCGGCAATGTGAAACTTCAGGTGTTAGCCAATTTTGCGGTGACCGAACCCAATTCGACTGTTAAAGGGATGGCTCAAGCCAAGCTATTTCAGCCCCTTCTCAAACGGTATGCCGCTGATTTGAAAACGATCCGCCTGATCACCGCGATCGAAAATAGTTCGGCTTTCAGCGAAGAAGATGAACCCTTGAAGGCTAGCCTTGAGCGGTTGGAGACCTTCATTAAATTGAGCGGCAAGCCTCTTTACATCAGCTTGACTTGGAATTCTGAGAATCGGTTTGGCGGGGGAGCGCATACCCAAACCGGACTCAAGCCCGATGGAAAGGCATTGTTGAATTACCTCTCCGGCCGACGCATCGCGATCGACTTAAGCCATACGTCCGATCGGCTGGCAGAAGAGATTTTTAAACAGATCGATCAGCAAAAGCTCCAAATTCCGGTGATTGCCAGCCACTCCAATTTCAGATCCATCAAAAATGTCGCGCGCAATTTGCCTGACGAACTCGCTCTGGAGATTAAGAAGCGCAACGGCGTTATTGGGATGAATTTCATCCGGGCATTTTTAGGGGAACAGTCGGAATCGGCACTCGCCGCTCATCTCGAGCATGCCTTAAAATTAGGGTTAGAGGAACAGATCTGTTTTGGAGCCGACTGGTTTTATGAAGATGACGTTCCTGAATCGTTGCGACAGGCGATCGGGCCTGGATTTTTTGAAGAGATCGGCGATGCGTCTGTTTATCCAGCTGTCTTGCAGCTATGGAAGAAGAAGCTTGGGCTTAGCCACGAACTCGCTGCCAACATCGCGCATAAAAATGCGGCGCGTTTAGTGGATTCGCTCCTCCCTGTATGAGGTGGTCTTATGGGTAAATTTGCTCCTGCTCTGGTTGCGTTAGCTATTAGTTTTAATTTTGTTTTGCCGGCAGCGCAACCCATTACTGTTGATGAGCTCAAAGAGTGGGATGGGATCGCGGCATCGTTATGCGAAAAGCAAACGGCTGATCAATACGGATGGAAGCCGCGTACTTTTTCCTACCTGTATGGGGCGCAATCCGATTTTGTGAATCTGTTGCAGGAGCGTACCGGAAAGCGGGACGGATCGATCGCTCCGATTTCCGCTGGCATTTTAACGCTGTTCTTCCCCGATTATCCGACGCCAAAAGATTCTGATCCGCTGTCGAACACAATTGCGGCCGAGGTGTTGGAAAAGTACCGTCAACGGTTTGAGAAAGAGAATAACCAAATCAAGCCCTATCCGGAACATACAAATCCGGATGCTTGGCACGGGACACAACCCTATTATGGGCTGAGCGTGGGGAGTTTGATGCCTTGGTTCCAAAAGGATAACAAGCCTCAACTATGCAAGCCGCCAGAATCGCTGGAATTGTCGTATTGGCAAATGCAACTGGAGCAAATGAAGCAGGCGATGAAAGGGTTGACGCCGCAACGGAAAGAAATGATTCTGTTTTGGGCGGGCATGTCTGGACCTGGATCAGGGGATTGGCTGACGATTGCGGATCAATATATGGATCAGGTGAACACGCCTTTAGGAAAGCGGTTGGCGATTCGCAGTGAGTTGGCTAAGGGGATCTACGATGCGTTTATTTGTTGTTTTGCGAGCAAGTATGCGTATTGGATCAAACGTCCATTGATGATCGATCCGACGCTAAAGACTGTGATTGAAACACCCAATCATCCCAGCTATCCGGCGGGGCATTCGACGATCTCGAAGCTTGCAGCAGAATTGTTGTCCGATCATTTCCCAGAAGGGCAAACTCAGTTTGCTTATTTAGCGGAACAGTGCGGAATGTCCAGAATCTGGGCTGGCATCCATTTTCCGGCTGACCATGAATCCGGCACCCAATTAGGCAAAGCTGTCGCCGACCAAGTGCGCGAAAAAAGGAGACATAGGTGACCTTTAATGTCCCCTGAGTCCCCTTCGTCACCTTTGTCTCCTTTTAGATTTGTTCAATCGGGAAGGGCGCGATTCCATTCTGCACGAGGATGCTGTTCTCTTTCTCGATTAACTCCTTACCGGCAAACGACACGACCGATCCTTTAGATAAATTTGGAAGGATATGTCGCTCTACCGCTGCTTTTACATCTTCTTTCGTTAGAGCAAGCAATTTATCCCGGAACGCTTGGCGAATCGGTTGGGTCCTGCCTTCGCGCAGCCAGGCATAAGCAAGATCTGCCCGGCTTCCAGGAGAGACCGGTGAATCCAATACCTGGATCGTTTCCAGTTTGGCTTCCTCCAGATCTGACTCATCGAATTGCCCCGCAGCAACCGCTTTTACCGCATCTTCAAACGCCAGCAACGTCGTGACAAGATTCGGATCGCGATACGCATAAAAATAAAATGTGCCCACTAAGGGGTTGCAGGAGGAGCCGCCGCCATATGCCCCGCCTTGTTCACGGATGCGTGTATGCAGCGTGTTATTATCAAAAATATAGGAAGCAATGCACAGCGCGGGGGTATCAGGATGCGTGTACGACACCAGGGGAAACACTTTTGCGGTGAAAGCCACCGGTGAGGCGATCGCACGTGTATGGGAAACAACCGGAGGAACCTCAAAATTCCCTTTCCAAGATTGATAAGGACGCACTTGCAGGTGCTGCAATCCATAAAACTCATGATTGACAAGGTCTTGGTAAAGCGCATCATCGCAAGACAAAATCAAGTGGGCATCCTGTAACGAAAGCAGCATCCCTTGCAGCTGTTGCATCACTTCAATTACCTTGCCGATATTCTTATCCAGATTTTGGACAATGTCGCGTACCGATTTAAAATAGGTGATCCCATACCAATCTTCCGAAACTTTTGTCGCCGCATTAAGTCCGCTTGAGGATAGATTGATCGCATACTTTAACGCACTTTGCGGAATAGAGCTTTGCAGCCCCGTATAATGCTTATGCAAAATTTCAACGATCCGCCCCATATCGGTAAAGTCGACGCTTTCGATCATTTCGCGCATCAGAGGAAATAGCTTATCCGCTTTCCGATGCAGCGCTTTCCCGCGCAACTGCACGGTGGGAACAAATTTCCGGTAGTCAGATGCTTGGCTATACATTCCTAGACTAAATCCGATACCCCCCGTATTCGCCTGAATGTATTCCAAGTTCTCCGCATAATTCCTTCCTCCGCACCCTAATTGCGATAGCAGCACCGTAAAAAGGCGCACATAGGGCATGAGCGATTCAGGAACATCGGGCATGTTAAACACGGTGCCGGCATAAACAATATCGTTGGTAAAACAATCATGGCGGTACACCTCAATGTTGCCATGCTGCGTTTTTTCTAACGCATAATCGCGCGCCTGTTTTGGAACATCAGCTAAGGTCACTTTGGGGAGCACTTCCAAATCTTGATGCAGTTGTTCGATTTGCAAGGCTTGAAGCTCTTGACTTTTGCGCATGATATCGTTGATTTGCTCCGGCGCTAACGCGCTGCGGATCCGATCCAGCCGCTGACGCTCTTCTGTCTGTTCTTCTTTGGCGACTTCGGGGCTTGGCACCATAACCACCCGCACAAAGTGGGTGTTATCAAGAAAATATTTTTTAATGAGTCCGGTTAAGTAATGCGGGTCATTTTTGATGTCGGAGCGGAGCTTCTCAAACAAGCTGTGGATCATTAGCCCGGATTCAGGCTCTCCGCCATGCTGCTTCAGCAAGGCCGAACGCATAAACAACGCCAGGCCGTAGGGCGAGCCGTCGCCAGTGATCTCGGTGCGGAAAATTTCCAATTGATGGATCGCACTTTCCACTAAATTGTCAGGGATGCCCTGGTCGTGCAGCTTCTGCAGCGTTTCTTTAATGACTTCTTCCAACGCATCGGCATGTTCAGGTTCACATCCTTTCAATAAAATCACAAACGGCACTTCGCTGATTTCCACTTCCGCATAGGCACTGGCCTGCTTGCAGTAACCTGATTTGAGCAACGCCATCTTTAACGGCGATGCGTCCGTATCCATAAACACAATTTCCAGGACGCTTAGGGCTAAAATCTCTTCTTGGTTCAAAATAGAACTTGTCAGCCAGGCGAACGCGATATTGGTTTTTTCCCGCGGATCTTCGTCGTGCGGAATTGGATAACGCCCTTCCTTATAGACCGGCTGCGTGAAGCGGGGTTGATGGGGCACCGGCGGGAGCGGCGCCATTTTTTGTACACCCTCCAGACAATGGGTCAGTAAAAAATCTAAATGTCCCTCTAATGGGAGGTTCCCGTAAAAAAAGAATAAGCAGCGGCTGGGGTGGTAAAAATGGGAGTGGAACTCTTTTAATTCCGCATAGGTCAGGTCGGGGATCACTTTTGGATCACCTCCCGAGTTGATGCCATAGGTAATGTTTGGAAATACCAACTCATTGACAAGTTCTACCAAGCGTGCTGTCGGATTCGCCAACGACCCTTTCATTTCATTAAACACGATCCCTTTGAAGTCGAGCGCAGAGTTGGGATCATCCGGTTTTTGAAACTCTAACCTTACGCCTTCTTGCAAAAAACTTAACTCTTTTAGGCTAGGTTTGAACACAGCGTCTAAATAAACTTCCAATAAATTGTAAAAATCTTTTTTAACCTGCGAGGAAGCGGGATAGCACGTAAAATCGGCGCCTGTTAGGGCATTCATAAAGGTGTTTAGACTGCGGCGCTGCATCGCAAAAAACGGGTCTTTGACCGGGTATTTTTCTGATCCGCACAACACGGTATGCTCTAGGATATGGGCGACCCCATTTGACGTTTTAGGGAATGTCTGGAAGGAAAGACAAAATAAATTTTCAGGATCGTCATTGCCGATATGCATGATTCTAGCGCCGGTGGGCTGATGGACCAATTCACGCAAAGTGCATTGTAGCTCATGTATAGGGGTGGTTTTTTCAACAACGAAACCCTTGTAGGAGGTGCCCACGTGATTCAAAGTTTGGGGGGTGGAAAAGGTCATAAAAATTCTTTGGGTATGTGCTAATGACGTTCAGCAATTCTTTTTATTTGCAAATCTTGGCAATTGTAGTATAACATGGGACCTATTTACAAATGAAAATTTCAAGTTTTAACCCAAATTTTAGGAGAAAATATGTTCGTTAGACCCATTAATCTTGACTTTCTTAAGAACGTCACTCCGGCAGCAGGGGCCGTGTTTGCAGTGACGACTGTTGCAGTCAATATCGCGCTAGATAGACTAGCTCACGTGACTCCAAAAGTGAGAGATATCCAAGCGAAATTTCCAAAAACAACTCTGCTTGTTACCTCGACGATTTCGGCTGGCGTCGCCTACTTGAGCAATAAACATGTGACAGCTGCAGCGACCCGTTTGGCCAACTACTTAGGGTTAACCCCAGGAGCCGTCTCAACAGGCGTCACTGTGCTCGCTGTTTTGGTTTCCCTCGTTGTCCAAGGCCGCAAGCCTGCTCAAACGGATGCAGCCCTCCACGCCCGTATCGCTGCGCTTGAAGGTGAAAAACGTACTGCAGAAGCAGCTAAAGATAATGCATTAAGAGATAAGCAAACTGCAGAAACAGCAAAGGCAACAGTAGATGCTGAGCTGGCCACCGCGAAAGCAAAAATTGCTACCTTGGAAGCCGGAGCACCTGCATTGGCCACAGCCGTCGCTGAGAAAGAAGCTGCTATTCGTGAGAAAGACGCAGCCGTTGCAGCTGCAAAAGCTGAAGGTAAAACAGAAGGCCAAGCAGAAGCCGCAGCAGCCAATGCAGCAGCTTTAGCTGCAGCCGTAGCAGCAAAAGCCGCTGAGAAAGACGCTGAAAAAGCCGCAGCCGTTGCAGCCGCCAAAGCTGAAGGTAAAACAGAAGGTCAAGCAGAAGCCGCAGCAGCCAATGCAGCAGCTTTAGCTGCAGCCGTAGCAGCAAAAGCCGCCGAGAAAGACGCTGAAAAAGCCGCAGCCGTTGCAGCCGCCAAAGCTGAAGGTAAAACAGAAGGTCAAGCAGAAGCCGCAGCA
>JAGVLX010000142.1 GCA_020054065.1 Parachlamydiales bacterium
CGAGTGGAACAAAGTCAGCGAATTAACGAGAAAATTTTCGTTGATGAAGTGATAAATCATGGACTAAATGGACCTCCATAAAGTCCATTTAGTCCATATCGTCCATCTATTCCCAATACGAGGGATTGACTAACAATCCACGGGTGCTGGTGGTTTCCAACGGATACACCTCTTGAATGTGCAACGCCTTCATGATCGCTAAGACTAGGATGCAATTCGGCACATCCACGTTGGCATACGGATTATTCAAATCCCCGTCCGTTTTATTCAGCGCAGCTGAAATGTATGCTCTTAACCCATCGCGGGTGATGACACCCTCCTCCGAAGCAAGCGGTCGCACACTGTTAAAAAACAGCCTGCCAATCCCCACCACCGTAACATGGTTCTTAATCTTGTCTTTGATCAACGGAAAGGCTTTACGGCCAAACGACCTTGCATAGCTATCTGCCACCTTCAAATCTGTAGGAGAAATCGGATTCGGCGTCATGATGTCATCCGAATCATGGTCCTGCACAATATCAATGATGTAATTCTTAAACTCGATCGATCCCATGGTCTCACCCATGTAAACAATCAGTTGATGCGCTTCATTTGTCGTCGTTAACTGCTGACTGCCTGTGCCGATGTCCCAGACTAACATTTCATCTTCCTGGAATTTTCCTGTCGACACTGCGCTATAAAAGGCAATCTCTCCTTCCTCTTTTTGCGGAATGATTTTTAAGGGAATCGCTGTCTCAGCATTTACTTGCTCTGCAAATTCTACGCCATTATTGCTTTTGCGAAACGCTGAAGTCGCGACGGCTGCAATGCGCTGCACTTGATGCTGGTCCGTGATCTCTTTAATTTGCTTAAACGTTCTTAAACCTAATTCGCGGGTTGCTTGATCAAATGTCCCATCCGGCGACCGGTCTAGCGCAGACTGATAGGGAACCGGAAACGAATTTTCGTAAACAACGTTCACGATCTGCTTGGTGTCTGAATCCACATCCGCAATCAAAACTTTCGTCCCGCCCGACCCTACGTCGATCGCAGCACGTCTCTCAATTTCAGCCTGTAATGGATTTAATATTAGATTAAAAAGAACAACTAGAACAAAACAACTATACTTCATAACAACCCTCTGAATTAGTTGCCAATATATACTAGCATGACTTTTTAAAGATTTAATAAAGACAAAGAAATTCTTTAGAGGATCAGCATGGCGTCGCCATAAGAGTAGAATCGGAACCGCTGGGCGATTGCATAGCGGTACGCCTCTCGAATAAGGTCATAACCAGCAAATGCGCTGACAAGCATCAGCAATGAGGAGCGGGGTAAATGAAAATTAGTCAATAATGCTTGAACATACTTAAAACGATAGCCGGGATAAATAAAAATATCGGTCGAATAGGTGCCTGACTGGATCTTTCCCTCCTCTGTGGCTGCGGTCTCTAACGTCCGGCACGTTGTTGTACCGACCACGATCTGTTTGTGACTTTTCGAACGGCTATTTAATGTTTTTGCGGCCTGTTCCGTAATCGTACACAATTCCGTATGCATGCGGTGCTGCCGGATATCTTCTGCGGAAACGGGCTGGAATGTTCCTAATCCCACATGCAGGGTTAGGGTCGTGCGGTCCACGCCGATGGCAGACAGCCGGCTCAAAAGATCGCGGGTAAAATGCAGTCCGGCAGTCGGCGCTGCGACGGATCCGCGCTCCTGCGCATAGACAGTCTGATAACGTTCCACATCTCCTTCACTTGCATCCCGCTTGATGTAAACTGGCAGCGGCACTTTGCCATATTTGTCTAACAAGGCAAACAACTCCCCTTCAACATTGAGCTGGATGATTTTGCTTCCATCCGGAAGAGTATCAAGGATTGTGCAAGAGAAGTCAGGACCAAAGATCACCTTAGAGCCCGCTGCAAGACGTCTGCCGGGTTTGGCAAGCGCTTCCCAGTGGCCATCCGCCAGTTGTTTGACTAAGAAGATTTCAGCTTTGCCTCCTGATTCTTTATGACCGAATAACCGGGCAGGAATCACTTTGGTGTCATTGAAAATCAGCGAATCTCCGTTTGTGAGCACAGTTGGTAAATCGCGAAAGACGATTTCTGAAAATTGCCCTGACGCACGATCGACAATAAGTAGGCGGGAACTATCGCGCGGTTCAGCCGGTTTTTGAGCAATCAGTTCTGACGGCAGTTCGTAATCGTAAGCGAATAAAGAAAACAAATCTAAATTCATACTAACTTCTAAACACCAATAAACAGGATAAGCAGGATCGCCTATCCTGTTATCCTGTTTTATCTCACAGAGCGCTTGGTTGCCGATCCGCTTTTGACTTCGTCCCGTTCGGCAATGTTGCCAATGCTGGTTGCATTCGGGTTTTTATGAATTAATTCGATCGTGGTGTTCGGATAGCTTTTCGCTAAGATCTTTGCAGCGCTATCCCCTTTTTTCGCGGCTTTATCTGCTTCAGCAATCGAGAAGTTATCATAGGCCCCGACGCGATTGATCACCATGTAGCGAGTGGCAGCGAGTGCTTCGTCAACTCCATTTTTACGGTGGGCGACGCCGTTGCCAAGATAATTAACTTTCTTTGCATCGACGTGCCAGTAAGGATTCGGCGCGTTGGTCGCCTTATAGTACGCATCGGTACGCGCAGCGATTGCTGCAGCGGCCATCGCTTCTTCTGCTACCGGTTTTTCGTATTGCAGCGCTAAGATCGAGCTTAGGTAATCTTCGATATCCACTTCATTAACGATGCTGATGGTTCCGCCAATATCATAGATGTAGATATTTCCATGATATTCGATGCCATCAATTACGGTTGTGACGGTATTGTCATCAGGGATGATTTCAATTTGATAGGTGCCAGGAAACTCTTCTCCCCATTTCAACCCACCAGCTAATGCTTGGATCAAATGCGCTTTGCCGACAAACCGTGTTCCAAGACGGGTATTTTTATACGGGTCGATGATGTTGTATTTGCCTTTAACTTCCAGCATCGCTGCATCAATGTCGTGGGCGATCAGCACCTTGATCATGGGCGGCTTGGGTTTCTCTGATGAAACGAACGCACTTTTGATCGAATCCCAAATTCCGCCTTGTGCTGTAGCGGCGAACGGGGCAACTGCTAGTAGGGTGGTGGTCAGAGTTCTGATCAACATCGTTTCTCTCCTTGTCTTAAAAACCTTTATTCAAGTGCCGATAAGCCATAGGAGTGGCTTCACGGCCGCGGGGTGTCCGCTTTAAAAATCCTTGCAAGATCAAGTAGGGCTCGTAGACCTCTTCAAGAGTCGATCCTTCTTCTCCGACAGCCACAGCTATCGTATTTATCCCCACCGGTCCGCCTTGGTAATGATCGATGATCACTTCCAAGATCTTTTTATCCATCTCGTCCAAGCCTTGCTCATCAATCGACAACATTTCTAACGCTTGGATCACCACATCTTTTGTTACATGACTGCCGGCGCGCATTTGCGCGTAATCGCGCACCCAACGCAACAGGTTATTTGCTATCCGAGGCGTTCCGCGCGAACGTTTAGCGACTTCGCGTGCGGCTGCCCCATCTAACTGAAAATTCAAGATTCTGCTGGTCCGTTGGATAATCTGTTCCAAGATATGCGGTGCGTAGTAATCCAAACGGCATGTAAAGGCAAATCGGGACCGCAGCGGCCCCGTCAACATCCCCATCCGGGTTGTTGCCCCGACTAAGGTGAAGCGCGGCAGTTTCACTTGGACGCTGCGCGCATTCGGACCTTGGTCGATCAGCAGATCTAACTTAAAATCCTCCATGGCGGGATACAGGTACTCTTCAATCGCGCGGTTCAGTCGATGAATTTCATCGATGAAAAGCACATCCCCTTCTTTTAGGTTAGTCAGGACACCGGCCAGGTCGCCTGCTTTTTCAATCACGGGCGCGGAAACGATTACCAGATTGGTTCCCATCGCTTTGGAGAGGATATTTGCCAATGTGGTTTTGCCTAATCCCGGCGGCCCGCTGAACAAACAATGCCCTAAAGCCTCTTTGCGCTGCTTGGCAGCGCCAATCAACACTTCCAAACGCTCGCGCACTTGGTCTTGCCCGACAAAATCATCTAACGATTGCGGCCTCAGAGGCACTTCAAAGGCCACATCTTGTCTGGAAAGCGATGATTCTATAAAGCGGCTATTCATATCACCTAAAAAACCGCCATCATCTTAATAGAAGATCCCTATTGCATTCAAGAAAACAAACAGGATTAAAACGGGCGCAGAATATTTTAACGTGAACCAAAAATAGTCCGCGATCCAAGGACGTTCGGCAAACAACGCTTCTGACCCTTCGCGTAAACTTTTCAAGGCATTGGGAATTCCCCATTTCCAGGCGACTAACACAACTGCCAAAAATCCGCCGACTGGAATCATGATGGAAGTTGTCAGATCGCTCATGAGATCTAAGAAGTTAAGATCGAAGAGGGTATAATCTTTCAGCCAACTGGTCGAGAGGGCACTGGGAATTCCAAGCAGCAACGCTCCTAATCCACACACCAGCGCCGCTGATTTACGGGTCCATTTATATTCATCCATCAAGTACGCGATGGTCGGTTCCATGGCCGAGATTTGAGAAGTGATGGCCGCCAGAAATACAAGCAGGAAGAACAAGACTGCCACAAAGTAACCGCCAGTGATCGAGCTAAACACCACGGGCAGGGTATGGAAAATCAAGCCAGGGCCAGAATCGGGTTTAATGCCGGCCGAAAAGGCAATGGTAAACACAGCGAGCGAGGCAAAAATCGACACACCGGTGTCCATCAAGACAACAGGCAGGCAGCTGGTGACAACATTTTCGCGCACCGACATGTAGCTGCCGTACGTCACCATGGTTCCTTGTCCCAAACTCAGCGTAAAAAACGATTGGCCTAAAGCGATCAAAATGGCAACCGGGGTAATGGCGCTCCAATCCGGTGTGAGCAAAAAGTTCAGCCCCTCCATTCCCCCAGGCAAGGTTAATCCTTTGACCACCAAGATTAACAAAATGGCATATAGCATCGGCATCATGATTTTGTTTCCTCGCTCAATCCCTTGACGGACGCCGCTAAGTAATACGGCAACGCTTAAGGTCATAAACATGAGGTGAAATCCCAGTCCCCACAACGGATTTCCCATCAGAGCCGCATGATACGCAATCGCTTGTTCAGGCGAGGTTAAAGTCGAAAGGGAGCCCATGACCGCTTCTACGAGATACCCCAGAATCCATGCGGCGACAGCGCTATAAAACGAGCTCACCAAGAATCCGGTTAAAATCACTAACTTGCCTGGGAAGGCCCAAAACGGGGTCCTGCCGATCCGCTGGAACGCCCCGCTAGGCGAGGTATGGGTTGAACGTCCAATAAGGACTTCAGCGATGAAGACTGGAAACCCGATCAGGGCCAAGCATAGGAGGTAGACTAGGATAAACGCTGCCCCTCCGTAATTGCCAGCGATATAGGGAAAACGCCAGATATTTGCCAACCCCACAGCCGATCCAGCCGCTGCGAAGATAAACCCTAATTTTGAACTCCATGTTGCTCTTGCCATCTTCCCTCGAATAAAAGGCAAAAGTATATTTTTCCTGGGGATTCCTGAAAAGGGATAAACGAGCGCATCGAGAATAACCACTGAGATACAGAGGCACAGAGACTAATCATAAAAATAAGATCGCTTCATATCAAACAAATGAGATGGAATTGCGTACCTTAATCGCACTCTTCCATAGGATTTTGACGGGAAATAAGCAAAAAGGTACCATCGTCTCTAGCTTAAGGTCAAAAATGACCTAAATTGATACTAAAATATAAAATATAGTGTTTTTTATTGATTTTTAATATCGTCTTAATGTAAAATTATTAACGAAATGTTGTAATAATTGTGTAATCAATTACCATTTAATTAGGGGTTATATGACACAAATCGGCTCTCAACCAAAGGTGATTAGTAAAGACATCATTAAAGGTCCTGGCCTCAGTCAAACGATGCTTGATCTTGAAAATGCCTTGAAATTGTTGAAAACCTCCAGCACCAGCCGGCTCGAAGACCAGATGGGACAAGAGCTTCAATTCATGCGCGACCGGACGAGACGCCTGCAGTTCATGCATAACGCCATTAAAATTATCAATGCGGCTGCCGATAAAGACGGTAAAATCGATTTCGGCAAAAACCCTGAGCTGATCAAGCTGCGTGAGCAAGGGAAAGAGATGCAAAAGTTGGCTGACCAGTCTGCCGAAGAATCAAAAAACCTGAACAATGAAGCGACTAAACTGGAAATGGAAGCCGAGGAAGCAGAAAAGAATGGCGACCATGCGACCGCATTAGCGAAACGAAAAGAAGCAGACGGCAAAAAATTCAAAGCCCGCCTTAAAGCGGAAGAATCCCGCGAACTGACAGACGTGGTCAATGCGTTACAAGCAAATTCCAGCAAGTTGGTTTACGATAAGAACGAAAAGAATCAGTTGGTGGAAGGGTTGCGGATGACCTGCGACGACTTTAATACATTGCACCAGATGAGCACCACCCAGTCCAACAAGCTGTATGCGGAAAGAAACGAAATGATCGCGTTTATTAAAGACTTCTTCACCAAGCTCCATAACATCGGCATGAGCTGGTTGAAAGCAAAATAATTATAAGGAAGATTCACTATGGCAAACTTACCGGTACAACCAAGTTCGTTTCAGGATCACACCCGCTATAACGATCCTGCTGTCCTGAAACAAACCGATCTTCCTAAGGTTCAAGAAGTGGTCGACACGATCGCCCCGGCTTGCGAAGCGGCTCATTGTGTAAGCGCTAAAACGCATGCTCCGGCTCAAGTCGACGCCTCGAAGCAAATGACCTATTTCGAAATGGTTCAACAATGGTTGAAACCGGAAAACCGCAACAACAGCAAGAAGTCCAACGAAACCACGAAAGATGTCAACCACACCGAAAAAGCTGCCACACAGCAAATGACCAAAGCAGATGTGGATGATGTGAGAACCTGTTTACAAGCCATTAATGATTTGATTGCGGAAATGAAAAAAGTGCGCAAAGGGGGCGATGAAAATCTCTCCTTTGAATTCGAAGACCTGCAAAAGCTGAACCACTTGTTCTACCTGACTCAGCAAGACATGGCTTCGATGACGGCCGAGCAAATCAAATTCGTCCAGCAAGAAAAGAGAAAATATAACGCTGAACAATTA
>JAGVLX010000124.1 GCA_020054065.1 Parachlamydiales bacterium
GAGTGGGAATATAGGGGTAGTAATGAAAGAGCGAAGTTTTTCTTTGTGGTTTTTTATGAAGTATAATTTGAAAATTTTGACTATCGATGGCAATTGTTGATGCTATGCTATTATCCATATTACCCTATAATTAAATTCGATAAATAATAATATTGTAAGTGATTTAAATTCAAGTTTTAATAATACTAGATGATTGTGGCATTCCCACTCGAACTTCGTTACTTATACGTTTGGATTGTAAATATTGGATAAAGACGTACCACAGAGGCAGTGACTCACTGGCTCAGCGGTGAATCGTACAATAAAAAAACCCCTCCTAAGCCGAAAGCCTAGGAGGGGCAAGGAAAAGATTGCTTACGTCTTGAGTGTTTTTCTTCTCTTTGATAGCGCAGCTAGAACTGCTCCAGCCAAGATAAATGATCCTAAGGTCAGGTAGGTTTCAGGTTCAGGAACACCCACAACCGCTTTCGTGATGACCGCGATTAAGCTAGCTGTGTTAGTATAATTTTCTTTAGTAAAGAACTCACTAAATGTCTGACCGTTGATTTTGAAACCTGTAAAACTGATGGTATAGTCGACACCATTAATTTTAAATGTATCAGATTGCGCAACGTTGTTTGTAATTTTTACAATATCATCACAAACAGATGCTGAACCGGCCTGACAGGGTTTCGAGTTTGGTGTTTCGTTGTGTAAAAAGTTATATGAAAAGTGTAGGTTATTTAAAGTGACGCCATCAATGGTAAGACTAAATGTCGTGTATAAGGTAGCTCCAGTGATGGAGTTTTCTTGAATTGGGTTATTGTAATGCGTAAATGTTCCCACGGTAAATGGTGTATTAATATCGACCGAGAAAATGGGCGGGGCTTTTCCCTGGAATTTATAGCTACTTTGCCCGTTTCCTGTTGATTTTCCCCAGCTAATCTGTTTGGTATTATTCCCATTCAAATTATAAGGGTTTCCCGTCACGTTTTTCCAAATGCCGGAAACACTATTAATTTTAATATTCGTCGCATGAGCCGTAATGGGCAATGCGAGCGAAATCACTAATGCGCAAAACGCAATTTTCCATTTGTTCATATAACACCCTCCAAAATTGTGAGGTTGCCTACAATAAGAGCAAATGGCGTGCCAAGTTAGAATTATCTAAGCAATTGATTGATAATAATTTGAAAAAATCACAGGACAAACAGGACCTACACGACAAACAGGACGTCCCACAAAAGCGTTATTTTACTAAGTTGACTGCCGGGGGCTGCCAAGTTCCCTCTAAAATGGATTTTTCTGGCCAATATAAACGCAGCACCAGGTTGAACAACCCTTTTGGAGCAGGAAGCCAATTCGATTCTTTCTCGGCTCCAGGAGACTCGCTCTGTAAGTATAAATCCAACGATCCATCAGGATTATATTTTAAGTTGTTGGCGGGACTTAACCGATAGCGTTTTAAAGGATTCGCCACGAAAAAAAATTGATCGTCATACATCGTCAATGACCAAAATCCCTTTACCGGAGGAAGCTTATCTTTATCAAAATGCAATACGTAAGAACTAGCGCCGATCAAAGGATTTCCCTTGCTATCCACACTAGTTGCCGGATACACCGCATCTTCCGGCAAATTGGCTCCTAACCCAATGGCAGTAACCAAGGCACGATACAAATAATCGGTTCCATAGTTGCCAGTACGAAGATCCATGAACCATCCATTGACTAACTTTTGCTGCTTTTTCTCGGCCATGATTCGCTCCAGAGCCAGCTTAGGAACATGCTCAAGCGCTTTTTCTCCCGCTGCTCCCAGCTTGCTCGGATCAAAATCCTCTCCAGGCACAATCCCTAACTTCGCAAGCTTGGCCACCGCGGGCGCATCTGCTGCCGCTGGAGGATTCCCCTGCATCAACAACGCCAGCTGATTGAAAAATGTCGGCGCAGTCATCAGGTTCACTTGATCGCGCACCGCCGTCTTCATGTCAATATTAGGATCGAAAACACCCTTAGGAGGCACATAAGCGGTGCCAAAGGAACTCAACGGAGTCAATGTGTATTGATCTTGGATTTGATGCACCTTCACATAATCCTCAGGCGTCCCCGTCGTGTAGGTGCGTCCAATAACCCACGCTAGGTTGGTGGGAGATTTAAACTCCTTCACATTCGTAGGCAGCTGCCCCTTCCAATTCGGGCCGGTAATGGCATAATCGCCCGCCTTTGTGCCAATCCGCGTTCCAGGATCTGCAAACACATTCGTCCACCCATCCAGCATCTGCAGCAAATAATAACGGTCTCCCACATCCGGGATATGCAAAACCCAGGGTTCAAGCGTCAAATCCAACCACGCAGTAGAATATAAGGTATCCGCATTCGGCGTCGTTACATACTTCATCGAAGGATCGGGAAACTCCCGCATGTGCACAAATTGTCCTACAGGCGCCCTCCCTTCCATCGGCACAACCGTATTCGTCATCACCTGCTTCGTCTGATCCATCGTTACCAGGGGATACCCATAAATGTACGCCTCTACCCCCAACTCCTCCACTTCCTTATCGGTCAAAGCTCCCAACAATCCAAAGCCACTCACCAATAAGCCCACCAATATTCTCTTCATCTCTCGCCTCCCGATTTCCCCATTTATAAGGCTCCACTCCCCTATTTGTCCACCCCACCCTTTATATACCGAAGAAACTTGAAAAATTGGTTTTTGACATCGTCGGCTACCCTTTGACTTTGAATCCGCCTGCATCGCTCAACTTATTCAAGTTGAGCTCCTTCGGCGCCGGCTATGCCTGATTCAAATTCAGAGCGCCTCCTTATCAAATTCCCAATTTTTCAAGTTTCTTCGGTATAACTTGATTTCACCCCAACCCCACGCTATACTGCTCTCAACAATCAAGGGGCAATAGCTCAGTCGGTTAGAGCGCCGGACTCATAATCCGTTGGTCCTAGGTTCAAGTCCTAGTTGCCCCATTTGGGGGACTCTGTCCCCCAAAACCCCCTGCCAAAGGCCGAAGGCCTTTGGAAACCCCGCCGCAACGCCGATAGGCGTTGCTTTTCTGTCTTTCTTATTAGGCGAATCCGTGGACAGGGCTAAAAAACTGCCGGACCTTCGGTTCTCAGAATCGCTAGTCACTTGCAGATTCCAGGGCACGGAAGGTTCGGTCATTTGCACCCCTCTGGAATTGCTTTTCACGCCAACTCCGAAGGACCGCTGGAGTTTGGGGTTTTAAAAAATAATTTGTTAGCAATTGGTTTTAGACCGAAGGTCTATCGTTTAAAAGCCTAGGCTCTTCCTGAGCCTAGGTAGGAACGTAAAAAAAATTGCACGCTGTAAGCGTGCCGTTTAAAATTGACATTTACTCATTTTTTAAAATATTCTCATTTGTTCATGTCACAATCGCTATCAAATCTAC
>JAGVLX010000042.1 GCA_020054065.1 Parachlamydiales bacterium
AATTACATACAGCACGCTTACAGCGTGCATTTTTTTTCGTTTCTACCTAGGCTCAGGAAGAGCCTAGGCTTTTAAACGATAGACCTTCGGTCTAAAATCCAGCAAAATTGTTAAAACGCCAAACTCCAGCACTCCCGTACGGGAGTGCTGATTTTTTTGTTCCGTTTTCCCAGGGCAGCTCCCTCCGGTCGCTGGCCTGGTACTATCCATCTCTCCCATTCGGGAGAGAGATCCCTGCATATCTCTGTGCCGCTGTGGGGAATTTAGTGATTCAAACACATCAACAAACAGGCTGCGCCGATGATGCGCAAGTTTTGATGCGGCTCGCGCATCGAATCCACTAAAAAAGGAACCGAAGAGTCCGATCCAATCTGCCCAACCGCTTCCAAGATCTTCTCTTTCAAATCCCGCTCAGCCGTCGGATACACATTTTCCAGTAACGCAATCACTTCTTCATCATTGCTCCAGAGCGCCAAAATCAAAGCGGCCTGCACACTGACGCGCGGGTCGGGATCGTTCAGCAATCCTTTTACTAAATCTTGCGCATCCTGATCGCCAGCTTGCAGCACCATCGCCATTGCAATCCCCGTAAATCCCAATACCCGTTCCTTTAGGAATTTTTTCAATGCATCCTGAGCGCCCGGATAACGCAAGCTCGCTAATAAATTCACAATTTCCAAGCGGGTTTTCTGATTTTCCAATTCGGGATATTGCGGAATGTCATCGCGGTGTTTGATTTTGTTAGGAGTGATTCCTCTAAAAATCGCTTCCTTAGACATGGACCACCGCTCGTTCAAGGTCACAAGTCCATTCGCTAATTCACGACAAGCACGTGTAGTCGCTTCCCGCTGACCGATCAATCCAAGGGAAAGATTCATCCTGACATAAGGATCTGGATGACTAAATGCATGCTGACGCATTAGGGGCAATCCATAGCGTCCGGTGCTTGCCAGGGCAGACGCCGCATATAGACGGGTTTCTTGGGAATCATCTTGCAACGCTCGTCTGAACTGAATCGCTCCGGCAGGGTCTTCATAGATCGTTAACAGCCATGCAGCCGCATTGTTGACATGATAGTCCGGATCGTTCACCAAAGGACGGATCAGATCCACGACAAGCTGCCCGTTCACAGACTCCGGCCGCAACAATCCTATCGCTAAAATGGCCCCCATCCGCACTTCAGCCGAGGCATCGCGAAGCAAGGGGAACATTAAATCCACATCACGATCTAAATTTAAGCTGGCAACCACTTCACAAGCTAAAAGACGCAGCCCAGCGCGGTCGCTTTGAGCTAACCGCACGACCTCATCCCGATCAGCAGTTTCCAGCATGCTCACTAACGATTGAATGGCAATGGCGCGTTCCTCTGCGCTCGATTCGTCCCCGGCAATCGCTTGCATCAAAACCGGACGTCCTTCCTGCATGCGCATTTTGCCGATGGCTTCAATGGCTTGCATGCGCACTTCCCAATTTTTCTCATCCTTAGCTAACTGCAAGATTTTTTGCTTCAATTTGTCGTCGCGCATATCGCAGCTGAGCTGAACGGCGGCGCCGCGTAACAAAGCGCTTTTCTCGTTGAGGTTTTTATGGACTAGGTTGACTCCCCGGTAGGTCTGAGTAAAAAATCCTGCCAGCAATGCCATCGCACGCGTCACGATCGCAGAAGATTGACTGCCTTTGTCGATAATGCCCCAGGCCATCTCTTCTAATAGGGCATGGTTTTCATAAGCATCCGGATCCAGCTCGCGGTAACGGTCCCATTCAGCCATCATTGCTTTTTCATCGCCGGTTTTGGCTAAAGTGCGAATTAATGCAGCCTGCAATTCTTTTGAGTTAGGTTGTTGCCGTGTCGCATGACGCGCCAGCTCCAGGGCGGTACGCGGATCGCGGATGAGGAGGGCCGCGTTGATTTTTTTAATCGCTTCCTCTTGCTGAGAAGAGGCTGATAGGGGCATTGCGTACAAAAGTGCTGCCAATACGAAAAAAGAACTCATTCGAAACTTGCAGATAGCTATGCAGAAAATTAAACATGAAGACACGAAGACACCATGGCACTAAGAATGTTTATAAGATCTATGGATGCACCAATGATTTGATGCGAACGCTATTTTCTATCTTCGTGTCTTTCTCTCTTTGTGTCTTTGTGTTGCATTTTCCTAAACACATTAATTAACCTATTCCCTGGGTAAAAGCTATTTTGCTTTTTTTACCCTTTAATTAACTGACTGATCTGCTTGAATTCAGGATGTTTGGAATCGTGAACCAACTCAAAAATGACTGTTTCGACGCTGCTGATGCGCGCGCCGAAATCCCGCATCTCGGCAATAGCAGTCGAGTAATCGAAGATGGAGCGCGACGTGATAGCGTCGTTTAAGACGACAACCTCTTTGCCTTGCTGAAGCAGATCCCTGACTGTTTGTTCCACACAGACATGCGCTTCAATGCCAACCACAATCCATTGTTTGATCGGCAGCTGCTTGATCGCCTCGCCGATGGTTTGATCTCCCGCACAAGAGAAGCAGGTTTTCGACCAATAGGTTTGTTGCGGATCCAAGGCCACTTTCAAACTTGCGACCGTCGGCCCCAACCCTTGAGGATATTGCTCAGATACAAAAATCGGAATTTTTAAAATGCGGCACGCTTTGATCAAGAGGGTGATCGCTTTCATCACTTCGCAGGCGCGCTCAACCAAGGGAAAGAGTTTATCTTGTACATCGACAATCAATAAACCCGTTTGTTTAGGATCCAACCGGTCAAGCTTCCCCATTACCCTAAAGCTCCTAGCTGCCTTCCGCCAACTAAATGAAAATGAAGGTGATAAATTGTCTGTCCAGCGGTCGGTCCATTATTGGTAATCAGGCGATATCCATCCTGCACATTAAATTTTTTGGCTAGCTCTTGGGCTACGGTGATGCATTCGCTGATTAAGGTTAAATCTTCTTTGGAGGCTGACTGAATGTCTTTAATCTCTTTTTTGGGCATGATCAACAGATGGACCGGAGCCGCGGGGTATTTATCTTTTATGGCAATGATCCGGTCGTTCTCAAACACAATCTCTGCCGGCAGCTCTCGCTTAATGATTTTTCCGAAAATCGTACTCATGAGTTCTCCTTTCCCAGCACAATGCTCAACGCTTTAAGCGCATCTTCTTTCGTTTCCCACACCGAAATAAACCGGCCTTTGTGGCAGAAAATCGCCCCTGAAATGCCGGACACTTGTTTCAGTTCATTTTCCAGCAGGCCCGCCCATTCTTGCGGCAAAGGGTGGCGCACTTTCATGCGCTGATCATAGGAAGGCGGAATACCCCGCAGCTTCCAATGCACGCCGGAAGGCATGATCACAAATTTAGCGGGGTGGTTCGCTCCATTCATTTCAAAGAATGCTTCCAGCCAAGGCAGGCCGCGATCAAAAATCAAACACTCTTTATTTTTTGCCATCTCTGCTGCTACAATGTCGCGGCACGATTGGATATACAAAAAACGCTCCCAGAGGCGTCTGAGATGCCCTTTTACAAAATTCAATGCATCATGGAAAGCGGTATTCATCTCTTCAACGCTCACTTCATGCGAGGCGGGGACAAAATTAGAGACCACGTTAGAGAATGAGCAGTATCCAGGAATTTGCGGATCGACCCCGTTATCATGCGCATCGACTCCCATCACCAACGCATGGTTGAAATATTGATAGGCGATATCGGTGATGACCTCTTTGGATTTAAGGTATTCCAAAATCATCCCGGCGCTGCTTAACGTTCCTTTATAAGTAGTTTGATGATGATCAAATAATTTTTCTTCTGGATCGTACACACCTCCGACATCACAAACAAATTCGCATCTGTTTAAGATGTCGGGATTGCGCGACCGCTGGATATTCGTCTCATCAATGAGATCAAAAAGCAGCAGCAACGCGCATGCAGTGACTTCATCCGCATGGAACGAGCCGTCATGGGTACCGAAACTGCGCGAAAGCCTTTGAACTGTGCTCATTATAAACTCGTAAAAGAGCGAATTATTGCATATGCTGATTTTCTAGAAAACTGATTAGTTTTGGGCTATTTTATTCAATTTCACCACTGAGCGAGTGAGATCACTGAGCGGAAGAGAGATTGGGAGATTAACGGAAAATTGACGAAACTAGATGTTCGGCGACTTATACTCCCCTCAATTCGCTCATATTTGCTCAGTGATCTCAGTGGCTCGGTGGTTATTTATGCAATAATGCCATTAGTTTTTATATTGACGGCCCGATTGGTTTAAAGTAAATTGGTAAATAACTTATTGAATAACTATATGTTAGCATCATTTGACTTCAATCAGCATGACTTGGTCACTCCAGACGGATTCATCACCAAAATTCAAAAGGTCGATGAGCTAACGTACAACGCGACTGTCTTTATCGAAAAAATCTCCCCCGTCTTCGTCGGTTTTCAGATCGACCCGGCTTTAGTGCTCTTCAACATCAAGAGCGCCCTGGCGCAGTTGGGAGTGGACGGCATCGGGACGGAATATCATCTCGACCTTGCCCGCCATTGCGCCGAAATACAGGTGCAGCTGAAGGCGTATGGCGAGGTGGGAAAAGAGATGCTGCGTCTGCTTCGGGTGGGCGCGTATGTCGGCAAGCTGTTTGCAGCGGATGAACGGCGCCGTGTGCGGGATCCCAACTACCTTTCCCGCATGTTTGGGCGTTCCGACCGTTGGGGGCGCCCCTTGTTATCGCTTGGCGGCATGCATGGCAGCAATGACTTAATTTTAGACAAAATCGATGGACGCACCGTCGCCTATTTGACGCTGCAAAACGGACGGGTCATGTATGAGCATACGATTGATGGGTTTTTACCTACAGCTGCGAAAGCATTGCAGGCTGGAATGCCCTTAAGGGAATATGTGCGGCTGCACCAAGAGTGGAAGCCATTTGCCCCGCGCAATAGCGAAGGGAACGATATTTTGCTGGTGCGCACACTCCCCCTGCATATTCGTACCGTCTATGGGAAGGTGGTGGATAGCTTGCTCTCGCATGGGTATTACCATACATCCGCGTCTGTCTTGCAACCCGATACCTTAGCTTCAGGCGATATTTATGAGCTATACGGCAATAGTAAACGAGAACTGACCGATATTCCGCTTGAATTTTACACGTTGGAACCTTACCGCGAACACGTGTTCTTCTCCGACCGCGACCAACTACAAGCCAAGTTAGAAGATCCGCGCAGCCTGTTTGCTGCTTTTGAGACCGCTCCGGAGCCAGTGAATGACCGAGCAGCCGTCTTTGTGGTCAAGGGAGAGCAATTGCTCAATCTAAAGCCCGGCGACTGGATCGTTAGGGAAACGCGGCAGCAAGAATTCCCTACCTATGGACATATTTCCCGTAAGGCGCTGATGGTGGAGCGGTATATTGAACAGCAGCCTAGCTATCCGTTCTTGAAAGCGATCGATGCTGGCACGATTACAAGCCAGGGAATTTTGCTCACCCGTTATTTTCCTTCGCCGTTTATGAAACGGATGTTGTTGAGCGATCAGGTGCAGCGCTGTTTGAAGGGAATCTATTTCCAACATCCTTCCCAATCGTTCCAGGATTTTTTCTCAGCTGAAGACCGTTCGCTATTGCACGACCTAGACAAGTTTGCCATCCCAGTATATTGGGTAGACCAGAAGACGCAGGCGATCTTGAAATATGTGCAGAAACCGGATCGTGATTCAGGTTTATTCGTCCCGTTGGACGAGGTGGAAAAATTCTTAAAATCGACAGTATTTGGCATTTATGGATCAAACCTCATTCAAGGCGATCTTGAGCCCGAACTTCGCAAATTGATGCAAGGGATCTTAGATATGCGCAGCACAGTCAACCATCCGCTGCTAGGTAAGGATACTCCTCTATCCCTAGTGACGGGGGGTGGACCTGGAGTCATGGAGGTCGGCAACCGAGTGGCAACGGAACTCAATATTCTATCGTGTGCGAATGTGGTCGATTTCCGTCCTAAAGACCAAAGCGTCGTCAATGAGCAGCGCATTAATGATTATGTTCAGGCCAAAATGACCTACCGCTTAGATAAGCTGGTGGAGCGGCAAGCAGAGTTCAATTTAGATTTCGCTATCTTTTTGATGGGAGGAATTGGAACCGATTTCGAGTTTTCACTTGAAGAGATCCGGCGAAAGGTGGGAATGATTTCAGCCTATCCGATCATTTTGTTTGGCCCTTACGAATATTGGAAAGAAAAAATCACTTCCCGTTTCCAGTGTAATTTAAAAAGCGGAACCATTAAGGGGTCGGAGTGGATCAGCAACTGTTTTTATAGCATACAGACGGCTGAACAAGGGTTGAAAGTGTACCGGGAGTATTTCAACGGGACGCTGAAGATCGGCAAGGGCGGCCCGATTTATGAGGAAGGTTTTTCGCAGGTGGTGCTGTAACCAATTATTTAACCACAGAGACACAGAGAAAAACTTAAATAAATTGTCACAAAAATCATAACGTCAAACTATCCTGCTGTTTTAAACAATCTAGTTTGTTTTTGTTTTCTCTGTGCCTCTGTGTCTCTGTGGTTAATTCCTACCTCAAGCTCTAAGGACGAAAACGGGTTATTTTCCTATTCCGGGTTTGGCGAAGGGACACTTTTCGCATATCATCGGAACATATTCAATCACTTTATCTTTCACTAACCAAGCAAAGATTCCAAACAACACAATCCCTAGCACCCAAATCCAAAACGGATAAGGGTTCTTGCTGTATCCTTCATAAATCAATTTATCATCAGGTAATTCAGACATAGAAAACATAAAAAATAAAGCAACGCCACCAGCGTTGCGAATGGTGTCCAGAGGGCTTTGCCCTTTGGCAGGGGTTTTAAGGGGACAGAGTCCCCTTAACCTTAATATCCATAGGTGAGGCGTAGAGTGTAGTATTCGGTTCTGAAGTGACAGAACTGACCTTCGGAGGAGAAGCCCCGGTGCCATTCGATGAAGACGCGGGTTTTTCTTTCTAGGCCGACGAGTTTGCGGAATTCGAAGCCAAGGGCGATGTTGCTGTCGAGGCGGTAGTTGAAATCCTGGTAGTTTCTGAAGTGTGCGGCCGCAAATGGAGCGGCAACGAGGCTGCTGCAGGCGTTATAGTAGCCGAAGCCCGAGAAGAACAGTTCGCCGCCATATTCAGCGTAGAACGGTTTGCGGTGAAACGTTGTATCGCTGCGGACGATGGCGCCGATCCCCCCGTAGATGCGGGTACAAGGATTGAAGTTATAGGAGGCGAACAGATCGACGTATTCGCTGCTGGCGTTGCGTCTGTCAAAGCCGAGGTTGTTAAGGAGGAATTCATCGCCAATATGAGAGGAAATGTGGTAACCACGCAAGCGGAACGACCAAGGTCCGACAGCATATTCGAGTGGAAAGCCTACATAGTAGTCGGCGTTAACCAAAGGAGCCGAGAATTGGGTTTGTTCGAAGATCGCCCAAAGCCCGCCATCAATCCCGAATTCGAGTGCGCCAGGGAGTCCCCATGGGCAATAGATCCGGAATAAGCCGATGTAATCCCCGTAAGAAATAGGAGCAAGGTTTTTATCGAACAGATCGTCATCGAAACGCCAGCCGACAGAGTAGCAAACTTGGCGTGGGTCAGCGGCGAAGGGTTTGAATAGCGGCGGGGCTTCCGGCAACCAGATCAGACTGCAGTCGCAGGGTTGGCAGGGACCATCCCAACAAGCCCAGTCATCGTAGGGAAACCAGAGCTTAGCTTCGTAGCAAGGATCATAGCAATCAGTAAATTCATAGGGTCCTCCCCACTCTTCATCATCAAATGTATAGTTATCGTAGGCATCGTAGACCGAAGCGGGTTCGACTTGAACCGTGAATGCCGGGAGTTGTTGCTTAGGCGGATTGCAATCGCAGCGGTGATTGGGTCCGCAGCCGCAATCGCACCCATTGACACAAGGGCACCCGCAAGGGCAATGATTGGCGGCTGGGCCATGGCCTGCAGCTGGAGTTGGCGCTGGTTGAGGCTGAGTTTGTGCTGCCTCTCTAGGCTGCGCCGTTTTTTTGTCTTTGCATGTACAAGGCTTGCCAAATTGGCAACCGCAATCGCATGGCGCTTCACATTTATGGCAATATTGACATTGGTCCGCCCATCCGCTTGTAAAGCAGATGCATATAATGCAAACGAGAAACCTTGCAAGCAATGAAACGTTCATGACCTTCACACCCTGATTCGATAGATTTTTTAAGAACAAAAGCACATCTATAACGAATCAGAGCGATTTTAGGCAAAAAATATTTTTAATGTTTACGGGTTTGTCACAATTTTGTATTTGAAACCAGACTCTTGAAGACCGTGAAGTAACGCTTTCATTTGCTCTGGATTACTTTCCTTATTGACTGTGACGACTAAAGTAACATTAGACTCCCATTTTTCGGGCGAGGTCACTTTTGATGTCATTTCATTCGTTAAACGAATTTTGCAATCGGGAGGGATTAATTTTTGAGTCGCTTTTGGAGTAATATCACATGATGACAAGAGAGTAATTTTCCCTTCGCTGAACTGAAATTTGATTTCTTTATTTTCGCTAATCATTCTTAGCGTAGAATCTGTAGAAGTCTCGCCAGCAAATATTTTTTGCTCTCTTAATGCCGGGGTATTCAGTAATGCACTACTCGGTTCAGAATAGGGCTTTTGACTAATCCCGGCTAGAACGTTAGCCAATTGTCCAAGCCGTTGCCTTTGTTCAAAAGGAAGCAAACGTAATTGTTGAACCATTTGTTGGTTTGCCGCTGGTAGAAATGAAAAGTTCTCTTCAGAGGCCCCTGATATCAGGGTAAAGAAAAAGTTCTTTGATGCATTATCGATATTCAGTTCGGCTACACCTTTTGAAGAGGGAGCATTGGTGTATGGAGCCTTACAAGCTTCCCACAACTTCGCTACCTCTCTGATCAATCCTGATCTATCGTTGCCATCTCTATCCCCATACATTTTTGTCGCCATAAATAAAACACGATTGCCAAAAGCATTCAATCCATAGTCATTGAGTGTTTTAGGGTCATTCGCCTGCTCAGGCGTAAGGGGCGGTTGAGGCAATACACCATGTTCATCACCCACAAATGTATAATCTAAGTGACGATACACGTCTGTTCCATAAGATGTGATAACTTTTGGGTGCTGCATGATGGATTTGGTCATTTCCTGTCCAATCGTCACCGGCTTTTCATGGGACAGACGCTCCATAAAAATCCGTCTTTCCAATCCAAAACGAACCACCCCCATTTTGTCGCGGAGAAAGGTTTTTAAATCTTCTGACAGCTTTTTCTGCTCTTCCGGATTCGCGATATTTTTAGTCGCTTGTTTATACACTTTTTGCGCGATCTTCGAGAGATCATCTTTCGGAAGCTCTGCTTTAGGATCGATTAATAATTTGCTCACACGGGTCAAGACTTGAATATTTTCGGTTTGTTGCTGCAATAAAGCCTCCGTAGGGGCTCTTGTTTTGGGACCCATCAGATGGTCGATTCCGACCTTATTGACCTTCCCATCTTTTGAGATGGCTACTGTTTCAGTAGAGGCATCTAAGCCCGCTATATCTTCTCCTAATGCTTTACCTACTAAGGATTGAGATTGGGGTCTTTGTGGTGCTGGCGCAGAGCTGGCGGCTTCCATAGTTACCTCCTAGGTTTACTAAGAAATAAACAAGAATGATGCCAACGAACGCTACTCAGAAGAAATTTTTCCGATTTGATAAGCGCTGCAGCTTAGAGAGTTAGATGGAATGCTTACTTTATATTCGGAAGATTTGTTAGCGATTGTCCCAGAAATAGTTCCATAACCTAGCGCTCTGTTTAAAGAGGTAATCACGGGATGGAACATCACGAGGACCGTTTCGCCGGGAGTGAAAGTGTGTTCGGGATGAAAACTTAATGTTTGCCCGATCTCTTTGGTCACTGGAGCGCTTAGTTCGACTTGAGTGTTGGAATGACGCGTGGAGCTGCATTTAGGTTGTGAAGCGGCAAGTCTGATCAAAGTGGGTCTCAGCGGATTCTCCATACACATCAGGAACCTGTGGAGCGCTGGGCAATATTCGGTCGAGACAACTGCAAACTTTAAGACGGACGATGCCCGATCATGCTTGAAGACGCGCTTCAGAATTTTGCGCGTCGCATGAAAATACGATTTTTTTGAATCTGCTTTAAAGTCTGGTTCTTCCATCAGGCACAGCTTTTGCAGAAAGAACGGCATCAATGTACAAATGGATGAATCGGAGCATTCATTCAAAGCCGTTACCATTCGATGGATTAGCACTTCATAAAGCTTAACATCTTTGTTTTTCCGCGCGTTAAAGATTTTTTCCGCCAAGAACGACGTCATGACTTCGGTATTGTCTTTGTAGTCATTGGGAGGATTCTTCCATTTCGCCTTAAAACGAACGAAAAATTGCTCGATTTGAACCAATTTTTCCGCAACATGCCATCCCTTACACACCCGTTTCGCGGCTGGGAGGTTTGTTTTTGGGACAAAACTCAGCACATGGCAAAGCAACTCTGTTGGTAAAGCTTGTATATTCATGCTAAATATAATAACAAATTAAATATTTTAATTCAATATTTAATATTAACCTTACAATAGACTTTGATCTATAGATCGCCGAGACGACTTCTGCAATTACTCTCCCTGGTTGTCGCTGCCTCACTTACTAAACTCTCTTTTTTTTATTGTTGCTAAGGATATCTGTGATACATGAACCCAGAACATCTGAGGAAGTTTCCTTTTCTAATGGAGTCATCCTCAACCCAGCTTCCTGAAGGTAAAGATTATAGGCTTTAATCAAAGCGAACTTAAACAATTTTTTGTTCTCCAACACGTGAACTAATTTGAGACCCTCAAGCCTTCTATCTTGTCCCAAAAGGTTGATCACGACCTGTTTAAACTTTGCCCGCGCCCGCACGATTTTTAATAACCGTTCATTTTGTGCAAGATTCCCCAGGAAATGCATCATTGAGAATAACTCTTTTTGATATTCAAAAATATTCGTGAAGAGTTCCCATAAAGATGCAGGACTTACCCGTTCACTTTTTTGATCGGGATCGAAAGACAGTTCTTCTAAAAGCTTCCTTCCCAAATTCATCACATGCTGTAAGCGATCGGACCTAAACTTGATAAATAACGCTTTGCAAAGCACCTCAAGTTTTTGACTCCACGAGATCGCGATCATGCGCATGACATCTTGAATTTCACTCGATTTTAAGAAAAAGTTTAGATTAACCAATGGATGAAATTGAGCGATCACCTTACTGTTATGCTGTATGTGTAAACTGATAAAATTACAGAGTTGAACAGCATCAATCTGACTGAAATCAACATTGGAAACATGAGCCATCTCAAATGGGTGTCCGTCAGTTTTTGAGACTTTGCCACGGTTGATTTTATCCACCGCATTAAACTTCAAAAAACTCTGACTGATTTGATAAAATGTATCCTGGAAAATTTCACCGTAAGCCGTAGAGGCCAGTTTTAGTTTATCCAACATGAATTTGCTAATGACACACTGTTCGATTAATTCACAAAATGGATCAGAAACTTTTTTGGTAGAAGAATGATCCAATAATCGGTAAACACGCAAGTGTAAATACTGCAAATACAATTGCCTAATCGGGAGATTGTCATAAAACCACTTCATCGACAATGTGCAGTTAAGCGTGTTTTGATAGGCTAAGCCGATGCCAGAGTACGCTTGCGCCAACGTGTTCATGTACGCTCCTTCAATCAAACGTTCCAGCTGGGCTTTAGCTTGAGCAGCATCTTGATTAATCAATGAAACCTCCTCAACAATCGGAGGCGTCGTCGGATCAAGCAAAGGCGGGGTCGTTGCCGTCGCCGGTAGAGAGGGCGTGGCTGGGGATAGCGGCACCGCCGTTGCTGGCGAAGCGTCTTTAGGGGGTGAAGGCGGCGTGACTGGCAAGGGAGGCGTTGTGGACGTTGTTAACGAGGATTTTTTAGTCTCTGATGCCAATTTGTCAGGAGTTGAGGGACCTTTAAAATAGACCATGCATTCACGATCGATCTGCCGTTCAAACCGTTCAATGTTATCAAGGCAAAATTGCAGCTCATCCACGGTGACATCTTCCCCAAAAATCGTACTGGGGCGATTCAAAATCTTCTGATGCCGAATTTTTATACTTAGGTCATATAATTTTTTTAACGGTTTCCTTGCACAGATGGTAAATCCTTCCTCATGCATCTGAGTGCACGCTTTTCCGATCACGATCACACTGGCTTTAATCGCATTTTGCAGGTCTGCATCGGATTGAAACTCTTCTTTCTCCACATGCTCAAGAAATAGCTTCATAAAATTCAATTCTTCTCTCACCACCTCGACCAAAAAACCAATGAGCTTATCCCCTTTAATTTGCCGCCATTCCTCAGTCATTTCCCTAGGAAAAATATCATGATAATCGATGTGCGCAACGGTTTGCCGTACGGTTCCATTCACGATCGCTTCCAGTCGTGGACGCAAGCCGGCATTTAAGATTCTTTCGCACAGCTGGTAACCCTGATTCATATCCATGCGGTGGCCATATAGGCAGAGTTGATTACGCAAATCATTCATGACATCCGGATTAATGACATGCAGGCGCAAAAGCGATAGGTAGTGAACCGACACTTGTTTATCTTCAACCGATTTCAAGATTTCACATAAACGGAGAATGTTATAGCGAATCCAGCGAGAGATGATATGGGAACTTTTTAACCACTTTTTTCCTGTACGATTGGCAGCAAAACAACGTTGCAAATCATTCAAAATGTCCAAAGCTGCATGATAATAGTCAAAATCGTAGGTGATTTTAGGATAAAGTTTCACAGCCGGAGCAGCTGGTTTAGCCGCTGCTTTACCCACAGGCGGTTTGACTGCCGGTTTCGCCTCATCGACTGCACTCGAATATTCAGCCAGCTTTCCAAACTGCTGTTCCAATTGATAGCGAATCGATAAGCTATCCTGATGAACATTTCCTTCAAACTCCCATCTAAGCTGTGGAGTACGAACCCTGGCTGCCTCTACTCGGCGTCGAATGGCATCATTGCGCTCGACAAATCCCGCTTCAAATGTCCGGTATTGCGGAGCAAAACAATAACCTGTCTGCACGGGAACCACTTTAGCTGGAGTTTCCGAGTCAGTACTCGATTCCAAACTTCTATCGTCTGATTTCTCTGCTGCAGATGACTCCTCTTCTTGCTGGGAATCGACTGCCCGGCCTGCCGCAGCGGAACCATTGTTCTTAAGAACCTCCTGATCTGGATTCGATGCTGGAATTGACTGTTCAGCATTCTTGGCAGCTTCCTGCTGACTGGCCTGCGCCGTCTCTGCTTTGGCTCTTAAGCGGTGTAATCGATTACTACGCGGTGCATTCGGTTGTACCGGTGCAGATGGCTCAGTTGCCGCCTTTACCGGAATCGTGCGCACAGAAGTGAGTGGCGCACTCGCGATTAAAGGAGTTCCCTGCATGGATTTAAGTTTTCCTAATAGCGACCCCAATAAGGCTTTGATTTCGACGGCCTGTTCAGGATATTTCTTGCATGCTTGACTGTTTTTAAGACAGTGTGCGCAAATATCGACCATCAGCTTTAATTCCACGTTATGCTCGAAACAATGTTTGATGATGACGGTAGCCAACATTAAATGATCAATGCCTAAGAAATAAGAAGAAAATTTGCGCAATTGTGCATAGCCATCCTCCGCATGGGTATTTTTGGCTTCAGCTTGGTCCGCAAGAAAAGCGCTAGCCACCAGATATCTTAAGGCAGATACTGTTAGGTGATGGTACTTCTGGAGTTCTTGATTGATTCCCACCCCCTTTTTTACATGTAAACCAAAGCTTTTTAAATAGTTGAATGCTTCAACAAACTTCTTCTCTTTGTAAGCAATTCGCCCCTTATAATAGAGGATGCGATTGTATTTAACTTTCGTTCCGGTCGGAATAAAATCCACAACATCTTCACACCGATCATGCTTATCGCAATAAGGCTCGACACAGTCTAAGAACAATTCCTCACACGTTTTCCGAATGGACTGCGCGGATCTTTTAATTTGACTGTGCAAAAATACAACCAAGTCGGGATAAAAAGGCAAATCTTCAAGAAAATCCTCTTTAAAGTTCTGAAAAAATAGATTCAATTTTTCGTGATTGATGGTGCGGATTTCTTCATACGCTTTCTGCGGCTCGCCCGCGTGCAGATAAGTTCCCACCAAGCACGTCCGCATACGAACATCTTGAGGGTCAATTAACAAAAATGCTTGGGCTATATTCACAGCCTCGTCATAGCGACGCAGCCGCTGCAAGAGAATCACGTGGAGGTAATTGAGGTCACTCTTTTTGGTATCAGTGGCTGTAAGATGCTGTGTGACCGCTAAAGCGGCTTCATTCTCGCCAAGCTTAAATAACACTGTAGCCTTTAATGCGACAATCTCTGGGTTTTTTGGATAAGCCTTAAGCGTCTCCTCTATCCATTTAAGTGCTTCTGAATGTTGATTCAATCCAAGCAGAATTCTAATGTGAAGAACGCACCCACTTTTGTGATCAGGATATGCTTCTCTGAATATCAAGATAGCTTTTAATGCATCGTGGAAATTATTCAATCCAAAATGGCAAGAAGCGATCAAAGAATAGGTGTAAAGATCCTCCTCAAGACTCACTTTATTTTGGATTTTTAATGCTGTTTCATAATCTTTCAATGCAGCTGCATACTCCCCCTCATCTCGTAGTATGGATCCATACTCAACCAAAACACAATGAGGACACACTTCGTTTTCGTTGATTCGACCCAGGAGTTTTCGCGCTTCCTCATACTTTTTTGCGCCCACTAAATTGCGGACCCTGGCAAGCATTAGGTGATCCGATTTAAAATCCA
>JAGVLX010000023.1 GCA_020054065.1 Parachlamydiales bacterium
CAAACTGCTATTTCGTTGATTTTTAGGTTTATATACATATCCAAGTTTCATTGCCGCTGATGTCTTAAATTCAATTCAAACACAAAGGCACGAAGACACGAAGGCACAAAGAGCATCATTCATAATGAACATGATGCACCAAACTTCATCTCCGTGTCTTAGCGCCTTCGTGTCTCCTAAATAACAAATTTTATCTCATTACATTTTGGTTGTTTAAGTTTCTTTAGAAATTCAACGCAGAGGCGGAGAGTCAGAGAGACGCAAGAGAAATTAAATTTTATTTTCTCTGCGATCTCTCTGTCACTGCGTCTCTGCGTTGAATTTACTAAAAAATACTATAATTTCAATTCATTGTTATTTACCGGTAGGAGGACTCCGCCCTGTTTCGCTTCGTGTTGAATGGTATTTTTTGCCTTTGGACGATAAGGGTGACAATTATTATTTGCGTTGGTAGGGCAAGAGAGAATAGCTCATTTCATTGTGCTGGGTTAAAACCTTACAAATGACCTTGTAGGGCAGATGGTTGACCCGGTTGAACACATAATAAATTAAATGTTCATCGTGGATGTTAGGACTTTTAATTTCCGATACATCGAATACTCCGTAGTCGCTGACGCGTGCGCCTTGTGCATACGTTGTCTGTTCGAGTTTAATCTTATCCTGGTACATTTTTTGAAATTTGGGAGCATCTTCGATCACCTGGAACTCAAGCCCTTTGGCTAAAAAATTTGAGAGGCGCGCTAGTGTCAGTGTATGTTCAGGTAGAGCAAGCTCTGGAAGGTGTTTGATGAGATCGGGGAGCGTAAAGACAACCTCGTAGCCAACCTTTACAAACGGCCTTTCTTGCGACGTATGGCATGAAATGACCTGCTCTTTTATTTTATGCTGCATTAAAATGGTTTCCATCTAGCACCTCAGAAACTGTTCGGATCTCTTTTTTGATCAATTTATCGGGATCGGTCAATATTTCCCATTGCTGTCTGATGAGTTTATATTGGCCAGGGATGGATATGGGCTTTGAGCCATCGTCCCGAATCTCCCACACCTCAATTTCGCCTGTGCCGGGATTGGCTAGGAAGCAAAAGTGGACATCATGAAAATCGTCGGACCAGTTTGAATTACCGAAGTGGATAATCGATGAAGTAAAGAGCTCTTTTAATTCGCCAGAAAGGGACGCTGCAATGCTGGTGTCGATTAAGGCATACATGTTCTCTAATTGTTCTTCTTGTCTGAATTCTTTTTTTAATGCTTCAACGATTTTTTGACGGAATTGGTTGATGGTCAACTTCCGTTTGTAGGGATCGTGCAATAATTTTAAGATCTCTATTTTTTGTTTGGATAGATTTAACGCGTAGGTCAATACGGTTTTGTACATGTCGTGATCGACGATGCCGGAAGTCAATTTCCACGCTTTGCTTTGCAAGTTTTGCGCGATCCATTCATCAGGCGCCTGCTGAGCAAGCAACGCTTTCTGCAGGGTGGGATGGCCGGGCATCAAGCAAAAGGCGTGTGTATTCATAATCCGCATCGGCAACATTTTATAGGGGTTATCTAAGAAGGAGTGTTCTCCAGACTTGAGCAAAAATCTCCCATACTCGATAAGATGGGAAAAAAGCTCTGCTGCATTGCGGGGCTGAACACGGTTGACGGGTAAGGTCGATCCCGATTCGGAATAAATTTGCAGCACCAGATTGGCATCATGACCCAATTTGTTCATCCATGGCGCGCAGCGCAAGTCCTCGAAGGAACTTGTGGTGAGGTTAACGTAAGGAACAAGCGTGCTATAGCGCTGCATCGATGACTTAATGAAGCTGAGACTGCGGCAATACTGTCTAAGTTCGCTGAAAAACATCTTAAGGGCGGTCAAGCTCCCTCCCAGGGCGCCTGCATGCATGAGCCACTCATCTTCAATGTCAATGACAATGCGTTCGACGAATTCTTGGAAGAGAGCTGGATTGTCAATCCGAGACCATTTCCAGCTTTTTAATTGATTGGATTGCGCTTTATCATAGAGTACAAAGGCGCCTTCAGCTGAATGGGAATCAAAAGTCATCGATGCATTGGCAATGCTTGGGTCGTAATACAGGTGGATTTTATGGATGATTTTTTGCCGCAGCATCTGCATGATGCCAGCGCTATCTTTATTGGAAATACCGCCATATTGCTTAATGAACTGCTCAAGCGAATCGATGATGCATTTTGCGATTGATGTTCTTAAATGGGTTTCCGAGTGGGATTCAACCATACCCGCGACACAGTTTTCCCAGATGCGCAGGAGGGGATGGCCGATCTGCGCACTCGCAACAAACCGCGCAGCGGCAGTCATTTCTCCAAGAGCGGCATTGGAGTGGGCAGAGCTCCACTCCTTGATGAACAAATTGATCGCTTTGCCTAATTTGATCTGAGTATATTCAGAATGATTAGGGTTCTGACTGAAAAGCTTATCAAGAGCAGATTGCGCGTATTTCTTATGATCATTCATTCCAAGCACTTTTGCGATGTGACTGAAGGTGTCTAGCTCTTTGAAAGTCCCGATTTTTTTACTGTTTTTAATCAAGTTGCCTTCACGATCGATAACCAATAGCTTATCATTCATATCATTGCTGGAGACCAACAAAAAGGGCAGGTCCGTTTGCACGCCATGGGTGTTTCTAACCAGCTTTCCCTCGCGAATTAAAGCCGAGAGATCGTTTGCAGGAGTCTCCAAATTGCTGGAAGATAGCAGCACTTCGATCAAGTGCGCCGCGAAGCAGTCTGCCGAATTTCCTTGGCGGTGGTGGGATAACAGTGCTGATAAGACGGTCATGCGCGCGTGATGATCGGTAAGCGTTTCTTCCGGACCCAAGTTGAGTGCGGCGCGGATCACTAAGTTGACGGGAGAGTCGGACGATAAAGGTTTTTTGACCGCTTCGATCATGGAACGCAGTTTAGATGATTCTTCCAAGGCTTTGAGGGTATTCAGGATGTTAATTTCGTAATTGAGCGGAGTGGTTTGATTTTTCACAAAAATTGTTCTGAGGTTAGCGATAATTCCAACATTGATCATCCCGGTAGAAGTCAGCAACAAGCCGGCAAGTTCATAAGGAGCAGTCTGGTGTAAGGCCATTTCGGCGGAGATCGCACTGCTTTTGTGGTTGGTGTACCGTTCAGACATCTTTTTGCATACTTGGTCGATGATGTGATTAAACTCATCTGCGATTCTTGTGATGGGCAAGCTATCATGATCGTGCAGCAGCCGGTCAAAAAATGTAGGCTGGCGGTCTAAAATAAAGAGAATTTTTCCCAATTGCGACACACAAGAATATTCGGCTGACGTATCATTAGCAATTTGGAGGCAGCACCAGCTAAACTGCGTTGATTGATCTTGCTGCAATTTCAGCGTTGCCAGCCGATGAATGTCGGTGAGGAGTTCCCGCACGAGAGGATCGGTTTGTTGACGGATCTGATCTGCAATGGAAGCAGATTCTTGCCCGATTTCGGTTTGACATGGAGAATTTTTTTTTGAGCCGTAGTGGCTGCAATTCAAGGTATGGTACTGTCCGGAAAACCGTTTTCCCTTGTCTCTAGATGGCATCTTAATCGCAAGCGATTTCCGCAAATCTGACATGAAAATTCTTGATTCTAAGTCGTTGCAATCATGCTCCGACAGGCGTCGTCCGAGATTCCCTTCGGTAGGTCTACGAGGCGATGCTTGAAAGGGGGATAGCTGAGCAGGTGGTGCGGCTTTAGCATCTTTAAATATGCTCAAAAAGCACGCTTTGACTTTATGTAAAAGCGTGCTGTGCTTGCGCGGAGTTTTTTCGGATGCAAAGTCCGATGCAGGGATTTGAACCGGATCAGAAAATGAAGAAACGTTGTTGCTTGACATGGCTTCACCATTGGTTGCATAAAATGCAAAATCCTCGAGAAACACATATCAACTAAATGTACATCCAAATCTCTATGAAGACGCTTGAGAGTGTCTGTGAAAGGCCTTTCCAGAGGAAAGCACGCTATAATCTTATTATTAGAGCAATGGATTGATTATGTCAAATATTAGATCTATTTACCTAATACTTAAGGACCAGGACACACGACATCTATTTTTTCCTGTATCGTGTTAGCTCTGTCTTCTATTTGGTGCTTTTGGAGACTGGCTTCACTGAACCTAAAATAATGTACAAAGGACCAGGACGCCATGGCGCAAAAATCCGGCCTTCGACAATCACTTCTTGTCTATTTTTTTCGACTTCGCGCAGTTTCCGTGCGACGTTTTCATCCATTCCGTAGGCGTAAATGCTCTTATTGTTCACCATATTAATATTTGAAACAGGAGGAGGTGTAAACAGCTCACCTCGTGTTCCATCGCCAGTGGAGGTAATATAGAAATGAGAACTATCGATGGTAATCTTACCCTTGAGCTGAATCCGCATGTCCAGTTCGCGGTACTGGGCGATTCCTACCATCCGATACGCATAGTTGATCGGAGTGTAATCATACGGAGCTCCTTCTTTATAGATCAGATCCGCTTTACCGGCCGGCCCGTCAAAGCGGACATCTTTCAAGGTATTTATTTTTTTAAATTGCTCGTAAAGCAACTTTTGGCAGCTTGCAATGCACAAGTCGGCTTCCCAGCGGACAGTGACCGATTGGATCTCCCCATAAGCTTGAAAAGAGGCTAAACTTAGGACTAGCGCGCTTGCGCAGAATAACCACCTCAGCATAACGCCTCCTATTAGGTTTTATATTTTTCATTATCTATATATAATGAGCTTTTTTGTCGAGGTATCCTTATTTCTATGACTATACGTACGAAAATCGTGTGTACGATCGGACCGGCAGTTGGCACATTTGAGAAATTGGTCGAACTGACCCAAGCCGGGATGAATGTCGCCCGCTTGAATTTCAGCCACGGCACGCATCAAGAGCATCTTGAAGTGATCAATAAACTAAAAAAAGTGCGGGAACAATTAAAAGTTCCGCTCGCTATCATGCTCGATACGAAAGGTCCTGAAATCCGGATCGGTAAGCTTGGCCATCCGGAACTCGTCCTCGTTCCCGGCCAGAAATGGCTGCTTGTAAAAGAATCGGTCGAAGGGGACTACAACCGGGTAACAGTCACTCCCGCTTCAGTGCTTGACCGATTGGAAGTGGGAGTCACGGTCTTGTTTGTCAATGGGTATATTACTTCCCGGGTACGCGAAGTCACGCCAGAGGGAGTATTAGTCGAAATTGAAAAAGGGGGAGTGATCAAATCTAACCAAGGGATTAACATCCCGAATGTAAACCTTGACCTTCCAGCCATGACAGATGTGGATGTCGACGATATCCGCTTTGGATGCGCCAACGACGTTGATATTATCGCCGCTTCATTCATCCGCTCTGCAGATCACGTGATGGCGATCCGGCAACTTATAGAAAGAGAGCAAAAGCCAGAAACCTTAATCATCGCTAAGATCGAAAATACCGAAGGGGTGCAAAATTTTGACTCCATCCTTCAAGTGGCGGATGGAATTATGATTGCGCGCGGCGATCTGGGCGTTGAGGTGCCCCTCAGCCAGGTTCCGAAACTGCAAAAAATGATGATCCGGAAAAGCAATATGGCTGGAAAACCGACGGTTACCGCGACCCAAATGCTGGAATCGATGATGGTCAGTTCCCGACCCACCCGTGCCGAAACGTCCGATGTTGCAAATGCGATCTATGACGGGACTTCCTCCGTCATGCTATCAGGAGAAACCGCCGTTGGCAAATACCCGATCGAAACGGTCAATGTCATGAAAAGCATCATTGCCGAAACGGAAAAAGATTTTGACTACGCCGGTTTTTTTGAAAAGAATTCTAACTACTTCTTTCACGACGTCCCGTCCGCCGTCACCTTAGCGACCGTAAAAACCGCCTACAGCATGAATGCCAAGGCCATCTTTGCTTTTACCGCCAGCGGAAGCACTGCCCGGCTTATATCGCGCTTCCGTCCCAAAATGCCGATCATGGTGATGACCCCGAACGAAAAATGTTTTAATCAGCTGGCGTTTATGTGGGGGGCCATCCCTTATCTGAACGATTCCGCCAAAAAGAACATTAAAGATGCGTTTGAATCCATTAGTTCTTATGCTCTCGAGCATGAATATGTCAGCTATGGCGATCTGGTCGTGATATCGGCCGGAACACCGTTCGGTATCTCCGGCACAACAAATATGATGCTGGTGGAGAATATCGGCGATGTACTTGTCAGAGGCCATTTTGGCTTTGGGTCGCGCGTTCATGGAAATGTGGTCATGGCGATGACTCCCGATAGCAGGCGCCCCTATACTGTCAGAGGACAGATTTTAGTGTTGACTGAGTGTTCCGAAGCATACCTGCCCCTCATGCGAGAAGCAGCAGCAATCGTCTTACAAAACCATATTGAAGATGTGCATTCGGAAGAGTACGCCATCAAAACGGCTCAAGAACTCAAGAAGCCTGCTCTGGTCAGGGCCGATGCCGCATGTCGCATTCTCAAGGAGGGGATGCTGGTGACGATCGACCCAGAAAAAGCCCTCATCTATAAAGGGGTTGTTCTAGAGCATTAAATATCAATAATTTTTGAATACATTTTAACGCAAAGAAGCTGCAAAAGAGCAACGAGGCAAAGAACATGGATATCTTTGCTGCTCTGCTCCTTGGATTTATCTCCTTTTGTAAATATCCAAGTTTCATTGCCTCTTATGTCTTAAATTCAATTCAACACGACACGAAGGCGCTAAGAAATCTCTTCGTGCCTCTGTGCCTTCTAAATAACAAATTTTATCTCATTATATTTTAGTTGGTTAAGAATGTCTTAAACAATTCAACACGAAGCGAAGCAGGTCCTCTATGGCCCTCTATCGGTAAATAACTAGAAGAAAAATTCAACACAGAGGCACGAAG
>JAGVLX010000117.1 GCA_020054065.1 Parachlamydiales bacterium
CTATACCTAAACGGAGTCACTCTCGAAGGGCCGTTGATCACAGCGATAGCCATCTCATTCGGATCTTTAATGGAAGCGCTGCTCGGCGGCTACCTCATCCGCCGCTTTTCCACACCGGCGTACTTTAAAACCGTCGAGGACATTTTTATCTTTTTAATTCCAGCCAGCCTCCTTTCCGCCCTGGTTGCCAGCACCATCGGTGTGACTGCCCTGGCACTCTATGGAGCGATTTCAAACATCCCTTATACCTGGTTCACGTTCTGGCTCGGCGATACCCTCGGGATTTATATTTTGACTCCCCTCTTGGTTGTATGGCTCACCCCCAGCATCCGCATCAAGTTCTCTGAATATCAAGTGGAAGCGTTTTTAATGGTACTAACCTTTGCGCTATTAGGCGTCTTCAACTTCGTATGGAACTATCCGTTGCTCCATCTTTACATCCCACTTACCATTTGGGTCACTTACCGCTTCCGCATGCATGGTGCGACCTTGGCCATCTTACTCATTTCCATTTCGGCCATCATTCCCACGTCGCAAGGATTGGGATCAGTCTACAATATCCTCACCTCTAACCAGCTGCTTCTATTAGTCAGCTTTTTAGAAGTGATTGTGTTCCTCTCTTTAATTTTAGCGGCCGTTATCAACGAGCGGCAAACCGCTTGGGATTTGTTAAAAACGCACAACATCGATCTGCAGGAAAAAGTCAATCTGCATGTCAAAAAATTACGAGAAATGCACAGCGAGATTTTTATTAAGGATAAGCTGGCTTCTTTGGGAATGCTAATGCTAGGAGCATCCAAGCAAATTCTGGGACCTTTGTCCCAAATCCATGCCGATATGGAGTCCAGCAATAAATCGTTAACCCAATTGAATAAAATCATCACCGATTCACGGCACAAACTGGATCCTGAAGCGGTCGTCTATTTGGAAGAGCACTTCAAAGAACTCAACACCAGCTTGGAAAATATCTCTAGGAATAATCTGCATGCTAAAAAAATCTTAGATATTCTTCATCAGCAATCCAGCCGGTCGCTGCCAGGCAAAGCAAAAATCAAATCGGTTAACTTGCATACGTTGCTAGATATGTGCATTCATGACGTCATGACCCGCAAACGGGAACGCTACCCTCAATTTAAATTTGATGTCATTTTGGATTATGACCCTTCAGTCACGATGCTGCCGGTGCTAAACGAAGAGCTTGCGTATGCGTTCATGCACGTCATCGATAATGCGATCGATTCGCTGTATGAAAAGAAAAAAAATACACCGGATAATTATCTACCTGAATTGATCATTAGAACTACCGATCACCGTGACCACATTGAAATCACCTTCCATGATAATGGAGAAGGGATGCCGGCAAACATGCTTGAAAATTTGTTTACTTCGTTGCAAAGCACGAAGCCCCCTGAAGAGTCCACCGGGTTAGGGTTGTTTTTGGCTCACGATATCATCAAACATGTGCATCATGGCGAAATTAAGGCGAATTCGATCGAGGATGAATTCTTTGAAATCGTGGTTTCCCTTCCCAAACCTTCCCAGAAATTTTTGAATTATTGACAGGACACAGGACCAGGACAAACACGACATCCAGGACATTCACGACTGGGACTGTTATCCTTGAAAAGCAATACGCTTCTATGGTATCTTTTTTGCCTATGGAAGACAATGTTTGGTATAAAGACGGTTTGCGGTTTAAATGCACGGAATGCGGTCAGTGCTGCAGCGGACAGCCCGGCTACGTTTGGGTGACCGAAGAAGAGATCGCTGCCCTGGCAGCCGCGCTACATATGCCGATCGATGCGTTTAAACGAAAATATCTCCGTCAAAAAAATAATCGCTATGCGTTAATCGAAAAACGCACCCAAAGTTCGACCGATTGCATCTTTTTAAAAGATAAAAAGTGCACCGTCTACATGGCTCGCCCTAAACAATGCCGCACCTTTCCGTGGTGGCAGGAAAATCTCAATTCAAAAGAAGGCTGGAATCTCGCTGCCCAAGGTTGTGAAGGAATCAGCGAGGATGCTCCCCTGGTGCCTTATACCCAGATCATCCAGATGCTCCGTTCTTAAAATCAAATAATAGTTTTTCTTGTTCATTAAAATTGCAGCACCTATGCTTTGACCAATTTTCTGAGGGATCGATGATTCGTGCCGCCGCCTGTCAAATACAGCCTGAGGAGCGCTTCGAGAAGCGTCTAGCCCAAGCCGCTGAGGTGTTGCACGAAGCAGGTAAGCAACACATAGATTTCCTCTGTTTCCCTGAGGGTTTTCTCACCGGTTACTATTCAAACAAAGCCCAGGCTGAAGCCAATAGTTTGAAACCAAGCGATCCGATCTTTCATGAATTTGTTCTATCCACTGCCCCGTTTTCAACGACCTTTATGATGGGATTCAATGAAAAGGATGGTGACTATTTATACGATAGCGTAGCAGTGATTGAAAAAGGAAGTTTGCTCGGAATCCAGCGTAAACACTACCTCTACCATCCCTATTTCACTGCCTCATCAACTTATCGTACCTTCGTAAGCAAAGGGATTACCTTTGGCTGCATCATTTGCCTCGATAGCAACTATTTTGAGCCGGCGCGTTTGCTTGCCCTTCAAGGTGCAACCATCCTATTTTGTCCGATGTGCAATAAAGTTCCCCTCGACCATCGCTATGCAGTGAAACCTCTTTATTACAGTCAGTTTGTCGCACGCTCATTTGAAAACCGCTGCTGGCTAATCGGCGCCGATTGGGCTTATCCTTCGGACGGGGAGCTAGTCTGTCCCGGGCATAGCGTCATCTATGATCCGGATGGACAAGAAATCAACCGCAGCGCATCGTTCCAAAACGCACTCTTAGTCGTCGACATCCCCCGTGAAAGGCTCATGCACGAAAAAGGGTTGCGCGTCCACGGAAGCAAGCTTTTAAACACTCAACTTGCAGGTCAAACATGAATCAAACCAAAGTTTCTATTGCCTACCTGTCGTGTCCCTATTCGAATCCTGACCCAAAAATTCGAAAAATGCGGGAATTGATGGTCACTGAAGTCTCTTATGAGTTAATCAAAGACGGAATCTATGTCTATTCACCCATTACCCACAACGCCCCGATTAATTCTTTAGGCATCCACGGGACATGGCAAGAGTGGCAGATCTTTGATCACGAGATGGTATCGCGCTGCGATAAATTGTATATTTTGAAACTGCCCGGCTGGGAACACTCCAAAGGAGTCGCAGCGGAAATTGAGGCGGCACGCCGCATGCAAAAGCCGATTGAGGATCTTCATCCTAAGCCCGAACGAGTGGAAGCCATCTTAAAAAGTTTGGATCACTCCCCATTCGATGACCTCCTGCGCGACATGCATCAATTCTATACTGAACGAGACTGGCATCAGTTCCATTCTCCAAAAAATTTGGTGATGGAGCTCGGATCTGAAGTGGGAGAACTAATGGATTGCTTCCGCTACGTTTCTGAAGAGAATAGCTATCATGTGTCAGGCAAACTGTTTGAGAACATTCAAGAAGAGATTGGCGACATCATGATCGGCTTATTGAATCTGTCTCACAAACTCAAAATCAATCCCCTGGATGCTGCTAAGCAAAAACTGCTTAAAACGGGTGAAAAATATCCAGTCGAAAAATGCAAAGGCAAACACAAACATTCGTAAGGCATCCTATGAACATAAAACGTTTCATTCTTATTCCGTTCCTCATCATTTCCACAATTGCCTCTTCGTTAACTCTGGAACAGATCAAGCAATGGGACAAAGTGGAATTGCACCTGCATCTGGGCGGAGCGTATCCCAAAGAGTATCTCCGGTCCATCGCAACGGACCAGCAAATGGCACTGTTGGAGCAAGAGCTTGAAAAAATCCACAATGGTGTCGATTATGAAGAAGCCTTCCCCATCTTTGAGCTCATTGGCAGAATCGTCAACACCGAAGAGAAAGTTAAAGACGGATTAATCGCCCTATGCCGGTGGCTGGAAGCTGACCATGTGATCTATGCCGAGATCCGCACTGGGTTGAAAGATATGGGTCAGGGAGAGGAACACTATCTTCAAACGTTGCTCGAGGGGATTCGCGACGGAGAAACCGAGTGGTTCACTCCGCGTCTCTTGCTTAGTTTACGGCGCTTCTCTACCGTTGAACAAGCTAAACGCACTGTCGATTTAGCCATCAAATATCAAGCGGAAGGGGTTGTCGGCATCGACATTTCGGGAATTTCGACGTTAGGGAATATTCGTCCGCTGTTTCCCGAACTGTTGCGCGCTAAAGCAGCCGGGCTAGGCATCACCGTCCATCTTGGCGAATCACCCAACGAAAACGATCAACTGGAGATTCTGGAAACACTGCGTCCGCATCGCATTGGACATGCTGTATTTCTAACCGAGGAAGCTAAAGAGTGGCTGAAGATCCATCCGATCCCCGCTGAAATGTGCCTGACCAGCGCCTTAAAAGTTAAAATGATCGAAAAGCCGCACTGGCATCCGGCTCTCAGCCACTACGCATTAAGGGATATGCCCTATTCGGTTTGCACCGACGATCCGCTGATCTTTAATGTCACCCTTTCAGATGAGTATGCTTTGCTGTATAGCACGGGGGTGATTGACGCCGATAAACTGTATGAAGTTTGTTGTGCAAGCCAATTTCAGGCGTTTGATCAATCATTTAGACAAAAACCAAACTAAAACACACACATCACTTTGAGGAGTCACATGGATACACCTGCGAGCCCAGCAGTCGCATCAACACTACCCGTAAGAATTAGCTTTCAAAACCGTCAAGCTGTTAATGCATGGATGGACAAGCCGCCTGTCGAAGGGATGCAAAAAAACAGCTATTTCTTTGGAAATTACGTCAAAGAGCTGTTAACCCAACAAGAAATTGAACACTATCAACTCGAACGCCGTCCCTTATCGGAATGCCGCGACGTCGAAGTGTTATGGAAAACACTCTATGAAAAAGCATATGGCGATTTTGATGCTCCGCAACCTGAAGTTTCTTGGTATGATTTTTTTCGCCAAGCGTACATGGTGGGAGAACTCTTTAAACGTAACAATTTCTTAGCGATGACGCGGGAATCTGACAATATTCCAGCGATCCCAGAGGGGCAGCAAGCGCGGGAGTGTAGGATGGGAAACAAACGCATTTTTGTGATGCCTGACAATGATAAAGATATCTTCTTATCTGAAAACGGGAGAACTTCTACGTTAATCCAGCTTCACAATATTTATAGCGTCATGGTGATTAAACATATTGCACATTCGTACTTCTTTGTGGGGTATATGGCGGCCAATGATGCCCTTGAATTTGTCGTCTATGATGTGAAGAATAAAGGTACGTTAGCTATCTGGATCGCGCCGCCGGCTTTTTATTTTAGTTCGTACTCCAGCGATCCAAGCTGTTGGAATTATCGATATATCACGGTGGGTAAAACGTTAAGAGTCTTTCACTCCTATCCTAAAGTGTTTGGAACGGGTACAAACACAGAAATTCGAAGCGGCGAACGATGCATGACCACCTTTGATTTAGACATGATCGCACAACCGCCCGAAAACGATATTTTAGCGAATTTTAACCACATGACTGGAAGAGAGATCATTAAAAAAATTGTCGAAGGCGGAAAGTAGTTAAAAATAGGAGAACGGCATACCTTACCATGCGCTCCCACTAAAGGACAATCCATCACTCTCCGAAAAAATAGGTAGCGTACATTAATTTTAATTAACTTACAACTAATGACTTATGTATACATAAGGCGAACACATTTGATCATTTTAAGAAAGACCTCTAGAATGTCAAAAAACTTTAGGAGACGCGTATGTTAAAATCGCTTTTTATCCCGCTTTTACTCTTGCCCTTCACCCTCTGCGCCGGAAATATCCATATCGAAACGTTCAGAGAAACTGAAATCAACGCCCATGCGCAAGAGATCTGCAAGATCTGCACAATCGTCTATGCCGAATATCCGTATCTCTATGACGGAAATGCCGATGAATACAATTACTACATCGAAACATATGGGTCCAAACCGGACTCGATTGTCGCTTTAGCTTATGACGGCGATCAAGTTGTAGGACTAGCCACCGGCGTTCCCTTAGCTGAAACACGTACCCATTATCAAATCCCCTTTCATGAACTTGGCCTGAATGTCGACAGTTATTATTACTTAGGCGAGTTGATCTTATTGCCCGAATACCGCTATCAAGGCCTTGGCACACAGCTTTACAGCATCATTGAAAATTATGCCCGCTCAACACAGAGCTATTCGTTGATCACGTTTTGCCAGGTTGACGATTATGAATCGGATCCGCAACGCCCTGCAGATTATTCCTCAACAGACTCTTTCAACGAAAAGCTGGGCTTTACCAAACATCCTGAAATTCATTTCACAGCAACATGGACGCATGTCGGCGAAACCGAACCAACCGACCATATCATGCGTTATTGGATTAAGCCGTTGTAAAAATAATTAACCATAGAGACACAGATAAAATTTTTAATAAACATCTTTGTATCAGTCATTTCCTTGCTCTTGCCCTTAGAAACAAAAGTCGGGCACGGGCAAGGAAATAAATTTTATCATGATTGAATTTTTCTCTGTGTCTCTGTGGTTAATTTGTGGTTAATTTAAGGATGAATCTTCTAAAAGGCGTAACATCTTTGCCATGCAGGTGCGGCGGAAATCGGCACTTAAATCGAGCTTGCGCTGCATTTCCTCGAACTCATTTCTACGATCTGGAAAACCTAGTTTGATCGTTTCGATGTCTTCAGAATTAAACTCCCAATGCGCCGTCGTTAACACTCCGATCCCATTTCCCCGCGCGCATTGCACAACCGTCAATGACTGCTCCTGGGGCTTGTCGATAAAGACAGCCAGCGGCCGATACTCCATTTTCTTCTTGATCGATTTGGGAATGAATACTCCCCCTCCAATCACCGCGACATATCCTTCCTGCTGATCTGGCAGCCATCTCACTTTCACCACGCGCAGCTCATGGGAAAAGGCGGGTCCCGTGCACACTCCCGGAAAAAGGGCCAACTTACGCGTTTTTTCAATGGTGCGGTTCTCATCCACACGATATTCCGAATAGTAAGAGCACTGATAACTGCCAGCACAAACTGCAAAGATTCGTCCTTTCCGGCTCTTGAACCATTTCGACAACGACCGTTCGTCCAATTCCCATTGGGAGACCGTTCCGCCTGGCAGCACTAAAATGCTCTTCTTGTTCCATTTTTCAGGCGTTACCTGTTCGCGCGGACACGCGTGGATCGTTGCATGGATGAATTGCTTCTGAATGGTTTTTTCGATGGCCAGATAACTTTCAGGGGATATTCCTCTGAATGTGGGCGATCCCTTGAAGAGATAGATTTGACAAGGCTTATGCGCGACGGGACAACGGGATGGGTGTGGAAGAGCGGCCCGGATCATTGGTTCACTTGTGTTGAAATCTATTTGGTGATCATTCAACCCAATGTGGGGCCCTTCCACACAAACGCCCTATGGCTATTTCAGCAACGATTTGATCCAGTCAACCGGCCGTTTTGCAGCCGCTGCTACGGTGATCTTAAGCAGGGCTCCCGGTATGAAAGGGGCCGCACCGATCCACAAGGCGTTTTCAAGGCCGATTATGAAAGATAATCCGATTGTTCCGCAGGTGAGAATCGTCAATTCGTTTATGGAGAAAAGCGCCCACGTTTTAGCAAACGAGAGCTGCGGATATTTTTCTAAGAGCTTTCCTGTCAGATAAGCTGAGAGAGCAAATCCGACCAGATATCCGGCCGTCGGCGAGATCATCCAGAACGGTTTGGGGATTCCTCCTGCTAACACTGGCAATCCCGCCGTCGCTTCCACTAAATAGGTTAATACGGCAAGCGTGGCGTAGCGCGGTCCTAACACCATGGCGAGGAGAGCGATTCCGAACGATTGAAGGGTGATAGGGACGGGGGAAAACGGAAGAGGGAAAGCGATTTGGGCGCACAGGGCTAACATGAGGCTGCCGACGAGGATCGAAGTAATCGCAATAACTTCTTTATATCCAGCAAGTTTTGCGGCCACTTGGGTCTTTCTCAAGATTTCAGGCGACATGGGACATACTCCTTGTTTTGATTAAACTAAGGTTTTAACCCAATGTTTTTTACATTGCAACCACAAATTTCGTGCAATTTTATATGATTTAACCTATCAATGAGTCATATCACCTATTTTTCAGGTAATAGGTATAGGTGTAAACCCCACATTAAAACCTACAATTCAGGTGAAAATAATGGGACTCCATGCGCTTTTTGGCAATCAAAGCGTGGTCAAGATTTTATTTTTTCTGCTCGTGAATGGCAAGTGTTATGCCGGAAAATTAGCACGCCATTTCCAGGTGCCGCTTACTCCCCTTCAACAAGCTCTTACCAAACTAGAAACACTAGGTGTCTTAGAAAGCGACACCGAAGGAAAAACCCGCACATTTACATTCAATCCTGACTATCCTCTCAAACAAGAACTGGAAAGCCTCTTACGCAAAGCTTACAGCCTCCTCTCGGCTCAAGAAAAAATCCATTACTACGATCCGGAAATCAAGTCAGTGCGCCCGAAAGACCCCCCCAAAAAAGAATCCACGGAAACCCCGCAGAAACTCATCTTTAACGTCTGGAACAAACTGGAAATGATCCGCTCGCTCTCTTTTTCAGCCAATTCGCAAGGGCAAGGCAACACCGGCTGGAACGGGATCGGACGCGGCCACGTAAAAGTCAAAAAACAGACCAATCATACATTAGTGTTTGAAGAGCAAGGATCATGGATTTCAAAGGCCGGAATTGAATTTACCTTCTCGAACATCTTTCGGTGGACCATGGACCGTTTTAAAAATTTAATTACCCTCGAACATCTGCGGTTTGGAGAGCACAATCCGGTATTCCTATTCCACCTTGCCCAAACCGGCGTAGATACCTTAGAATCGGTTAATTCCCACATTTGCGAAGAGGATACCTATCTCGGACAAGTGCGCTGCAGCGATCATTCCCTCAAATTAAACTGGCGGATCATCGGCCCAAAAAAGAATGAAGAGATTGAATATATTTATAGCTAGCCTTTTCTTGGTTTCCTATCAAAATCCATGGGAACTTGCCTCCGAATTATGCTTCCTTTATGATGGCGGGTTACAAAGGACCTTTTTATGCCAAAATGTGCGTTGATTACAGGTGTGACCGGCCAAGATGGCGCCTATCTGGCCGAGTTTTTACTGAATAAGGGGTATGAGGTCCACGGAATCAAACGCAGGACATCGCTCATCAACACCGATCGGATCGACCACCTGTATGAAGAGGTGCAAAATCCACACCGCCGCTTCCATCTGCATTATGGCGACATGACCGATTCGACCAGCTTGATCCGCATCATCCAACAAACCCAGCCGGATGAAATCTACAATTTAGCCGCGCAAAGCCATGTCGGTGTTTCCTTCGAGACCGCCGAATACACGGCCAACGCGGATGCCATCGGTACGCTGCGCATGCTTGAAGCCATCCGCATCCTCGAAATGGAAAAAAAGACCCGCTTTTATCAAGCCTCCACGTCCGAACTCTACGGGCTTGTACAAGAGGTGCCGCAGACAGAGAAAACCCCTTTTTATCCCCGCTCCCCCTATGGAGTGGCAAAATTGTATGCATATTGGATCACGGTCAACTACCGGGAAGCGTACAATCTGTTTGCCTGCAACGGTATTTTATTCAACCACGAATCCCCCACCCGCGGCGAAACGTTTGTCACACGCAAAATCACTCAGGCCGTTGCCCGCATGCACCTCGGCTTGACCGACCATCTTTATTTAGGAAACCTCCATGCTAAACGGGATTGGGGGCACGCCAAAGATTACATTGAAGCACAATGGTTGATGCTGCAACAGGACAAACCGGAAGATTTTGTGATCGCCACCGGAAAACAATACTCCATCAAGCAGTTTGTCGAAAAAGCGTTTGCTGAAATCGAGATCGAAATCGAATGGCACGGTAACGGCATCAACGAAAAAGGGATCGCTCACACGCGCCATCCACAACACGCCTCACTAAACAATAAAACCGTGGTCAGCATCGATCCGCGCTATTTCAGACCTACTGAAGTTGAGTCATTGCTCGGCGATGCCTCCAAAGCAAAAAAATTGCTGGGATGGGAACCGCGCATCACCTTTGACCAATTAGTCGCCGAAATGGTCCGCGAGGACATCAAGCTTACACGCAGTGAAGCGGCGGCCGCCAAAGCGAACGCAATTCATCAACCTAACCTTTCAGGGTCATCCCATGTCCACACTTCCCCTTAATGCCAACATCTATGTGGCTGGCCATCTTGGATTGGCAGGCTCTGCCGTCTGGCGCAAACTTAAAAGCTTAGGGTATGCTAACCTCATCGGACGCACCTCTAAAGACCTGGACTTAACCTCTCAAGCAGACGTCAAAACATTCTTCAAACAAACACAGCCCGAATACGTCATTCTTGCCGCAGCCAAAGTGGGCGGCATCCTCGCCAACTCCACCTACCCCGCCGATTTTATCTACCGCAACCTGATGATCCAAACCAACGTCATTCACGCTGCCAAAGAACACCATGTCAAACGACTCATCTTCCTAGGTTCCTCATGCATTTATCCTAAATTATGTCCACAGCCCATCAAAGAGGAGTATTTGCTCACCGGCCCGCTAGAGATCACTAACCGTCCGTACGCCATCGCCAAAATTGCCGGCATTGAACAGTGCTGGGCCTACAACCGCCAATATGGGACTCACTACTTAGCCGTCATGCCCACCAATTTGTATGGCCCCGGCGATAACTACAACCTGCAAACTTCCCATGTGCTGCCGGCCATCATGCGCAAGATGCATGAAGGAAAAATTAATCAGGCGCAAGTGGAACTATGGGGCAAAGGCTCAGTTAAACGGGAATTCCTTCACGTCGATGATTTAGCCGGCGCCATCGTGCATTTGTTAAAACTTCCTGAAGAAACTTTCGCGGCTTTATGTGCGTCCGCCGAAGAGCCGCCCATCATTAATGTGGGGTGCGGAGAAGATGTGACTATCAAAGAATTGGCTCACCTGACCGCCACTGTTACTGGCTACACAGGCACGATTCTCTGGAACCCTGACAAGCCGGAAGGCACGCCCCGCAAATTGCTGGATGTTTCGCGGTTAAAACGTTTAGGGTGGAGTCCCTCCATCCCCCTGTCCCAAGGACTTAAACATGCCTATGAGGCGATGCAAACCGAGATTTACGCGTGAAGCTGTTTGCCATCACTGTTGGAGATTTGCAAGCCGCCAGCACTAAATTCCGGATCGTTGATTATCTGCCATTCTTGCGCCAACACGGATTCGAAGTCAGCATTGTATCGCAACCTGAATTAAAGCCGTCCCATCTCAAAGAGATCGCCCAAGCCAACTTGGTGATTAATCAAAAATGTTTGTTAGATGGAGGGTGGCGCAAAAACATTCTGCGTGCGTGTCCCCATGTGATTTTTGATTTTGATGATGCGATTTATACGCGGCCGGGAAAACCGTTTTCATGGCTGACACGCTTGCGTGTGCAGCACCGGTTTAAGCATTGGCTGCGCAGTTCCAAACAGGTGATTACCTCAAGCGCTTATTTAAAATCGCAGGCGCGCAAACACCAGCCTCAAATAACTGTGATCCCGATGGCGCTCGACCTTTCACTCTGGAAGCCAGCCGAACGGCCCCAACCGCTCACGATTGGCTGGGCCGGCGCGCCTGGCAACCTGCACCACCTTGAGCGGCTGGATCCTATTCTGACAAAACTATTAGCCCATTATCCTGAAGTCAAACTCATGGTTTTTTCTGGCAAGCAGCCTCAATTGCAGTGCCGTTATGAATATGTGCCTTATGCACCCGGAGCAGAAGTTTCCTTCATCCAACGTCTTCACATTGGATTGCTGCCCCTAAGTGATGAAGAGTTTTCGCGTGGAAAATCGCCTATCAAAGCGATTCAATATTTAGCCTGCGGCATTCCAGTGGTCGGCAATGTGTATGGAGCCACAAAAGACATTTTGAACGAAAAGAACAGCCTTGCCGTGCATTCACCTGAGGAATGGCTGAACGCACTTGAATCGTTGATTCAGCAGCCTCAGCTTCGAGCACAGCTCGGACACGCCGGCAGACTGCACGCAGAAGCCCATTTCGACCACCAAATCACCGCAAAGCAACTGTTAGAAGTGATTCATGCTGCGAGCCAATTCAACACAAAGTGAAGCAGGGTGGATTGAAGCTATCTAATTATAACAACGAATTGAGATGAAGTGCCTTTATAAAATTCAACGCAGAGTTAATGAGATCAAGCCATGAATAACGCAATCACCAACCTACGCATCCATCGCGATCTTGCAGATGACCGCTATGAGAATCAAAAATTTGGATTCGTAAAATACAAAGATCATTGGGAGATCACTCCTGTCTCATTGCTTGATCCTTCTTCTATTCCTCCAAGCACTGATATGAAACAAATCTCAGAAATTCTCCGTTCTTCACATCTCGAAGAGAATAGTCAGTGCACCTATCTAAAACTGGCCAAACGGATTAATGACCTTATTGTTGAGCATAACCGTCGGTGTGAAGAACAACTTTACCACTCTCATTCTGGTGTCGCGTGGTTGACAAGTCGCGTCACTACCACTCAATTCCCAAGGAGTTTTACCCTAAGAGTCATAAGATTGTTTATTAACCATACATTTCCAGAATGCAGTAGCCATGCTTTCTATCCGCTTATCCAAGAGATGACCAAATACCTAAATTCAGGAGAAGAGGGCATCTTACTGGAAAATCTTCGTATTTTAGAACGTATGAAATCCAGCATGCAATATGGGATAACTGAGGGCTATCCTGAATTACTCACCCTCTCAACCACCAGAAGCTTCCGGGAACGGTGCTGCGAAATTAGAAGAGAATGGGACATGGTACAGTCAAATGGCTTTATCAAAAATCATCCGTGTTGGAGCTTTTTAGGAAATAAACTCTCAGATTTAGAACGCGCTATCTTCAACAAAAATTTCAAGGAACTGGCAACCACAAAGCAATATTACGATTATAGACAGCATCAAATTAAAACGTATATTCTACATGTTCCTGGAAAATACGATGAAATTATCGCTTCCATGACACTCACTGAAGAAAGCCGAAAGAAGTATGATCGTGACGAAATTCAATTCATCGAACAAAGAACCGAACAATTAAAAACAGCTTATCAAGCTTGTTGTTATGAATTAATCGAAGATCATGCCAAGAATTTCTTTCTGATAGGGCCATCCGCACGGAGGGAGGCGCTAGAGCTAACTGAACAGTTAAAAAAGACCATCCATTCCGATACCGCAGCTTGCAAACGTTTAGATCAAATGCATCAATTTTGTGTACTCAATGAAAGGTTACTCCGCGCTAATCTTTCATCTGTTTTTAGTCAGGCAACATCAGCAACCCTTGAAACGATTCGCAACCAAGCGTTGCAAGACCTTGAAAAGTTAAAACGGCTCTATGCTGAACTATTTCCAGAGGGTAAGGAAACGATTGTTAATAAGCATGCATCGATCCATAAAGATATCCATGATTGCTACGAAGGGACACTTCTGGAAAAAAAATCTGTCCATACATTCGCTGTGCAATGGAATGTTGATGAATTTATCGATGAGCTAGAGGAAGCGTCAGATTTCGCAAACGCCCGCTTTAGAGCGAGTGAAAAGCTTAAACAGTTTAACGTACCTGCAGTAGAGCGAGAATTTCTGACCCCAGAAGAGCTGAAGTTTATCGAAGATCAATCTAAACTGTGCGAAGAAACATTTATCGATTGGACCTTAAGTTATTTGGCCCGCAAAGCACGCCATTACGTGCATGAATCCATTAAAGAGACGTTAAGGCATTATCTAGAAGAGCATCCTGATTTGCCGCAAGCAAGGCGAAGCCGTCTCTCCGCTGCCCTTGGAAGGTACATTCCTGCCATTATCGAATTGGTGCTCATTACCGACTTCGTGTATAGGGAAGAAGGAGTATTTAGGGAAGCAGGCCTGACGACACTGTATTTTAATCTATATGATTATTTTACTGCCATTCGCAAGCTAAGCAAGTTGCACACAGAACTATTTCCTGATGAGGCTAATATTTGGGAAGAAAGCTTATACGATAAACAGGAAGAATGCCGGCAGCACTTCAATCATCGAAATGCGGCTCAGCTGTTTTGCGTCCTGCAACACGCGACAAGAGGAACCCCATTTTTTTCTGAATACCCCACCGATCAGTCCATCGCAGAGCTAGCGAGAGCGACCTTGAGTTATGATGATGGAAAAAAGGTGCTTTGCCTGCCTAAGGAGCGTTTCGATCCGGCACTTGAGGAAGCAGCAAGCAAACTTCTTACGACCTTTGAATCCGCCTTCACCGAATGGTTGAAGCAATTTTATCTCCATCACCGGCAAACGTCAGCACCACGGGCTCCGATCACCGTGGAGATACTCGACCTATTAAGCCATTTTTTATCTTTCATGAGCGACAATGCAAAACTAGAGGTGATACGGCCCCATCTGAATCGGATGACACCCTTCTTAAAGCGTTATATCGCTTATGAAACAGCTAAAGAGTACCAGGATCAATTTTATGCTTTGGTTAAGAGATATATTGAACAGCGCTTAAGCCGCGAGCCTGGAATGATGTTAGAAGAAAAGGGAATCATGCTCGATAGTCAGCCAGGAAATCGAATGGTTTATCTTTGTTTGCCGCAAGCATCACTCTGGTTTTACCATCCCATCACCGGCAGGTCCCATGCCCTCCCTTTTTTAATGAGAAGGTTAGATGCGACGCTTGATGAGTTAATTCAACATAGAAGGCACCTCTTTGCATTGAGAGAGGAAATGGCGGATTGGGAGCGCCACCCTGACAAAGATCGCCGGCTTATTAAAAATGTCGACCTCCTGTTAGCTCCAGAGCATATCCACAAGACCCCGCAGTTTGTGGTGCTCTTTTCCGAAAAAAATGAATTTGTTGTCTTCTTCAATAAAGACCGGAAATTAAACTGTAGCGACATTGCAGTGAGAATGAAACGGGGTTCTCTAAAAGACCCCGCGATGAGTGTCATCTCCTCCTTAAAACAATTTGAAGAGGTCAAACAACGTTTCTATGAGCAACAGCAGTTTGATCAATTGGATGGAATGTTTCGCCTTTCTGATCGTATCTTGAGAACGATTTCGCCGGCTTCAGTCCTTAATCTCCCTAAGATGCCGGCCGATCGTGTGCGCTCGAGCCTCTCCTATTTATTGGGAATCTTAAAAACAATCAACTTTAGGAATCCGAAACAACCGGGTTACATCGCACCGGTTTATGAAGGCAAAGATATTCGAGCAACCTTGAGGGAGATGGTTAAAATTGTCAAAGGCATGTTGAAATACTCAGGTATTCCGCAAAAAAGCCCCATGAAGGAGCAATGGTTTCTAAGATTCGAATCGCTTCTCCGAAACGTCATCTTGATCATACGCGACCGACACGAAGGAGCACCTGAAGATAAGAAAGCCCGTGTGTTACTGGACAATCAAACAACCGTATTAGACATTGCAAAAATTGCCCATTATTGCGGAACGCGCTGGATCATTGAGGTGAATACGGTGTTCCGCATCGTGTCTGGCAGCATTGACCTGTTGTTTGTGGGGGATATGCCCACCATCATGCACCGAACGATTGATCTCTTTAAAACCGGCATTCTTGAAGAGATGGCCAACGAAACCCCTTCTAACACCGAATATCAGTCCTCCCATGGATTGATTTACTACATGCAAGCCTTAGCGAGGCTAAACTACAAGCTGCCTGAAGCTGAACTTGCCGACTATGATGATACGTACGACGCACTGGGAAAGAGAGGTAGGTATAAAACGGATAAAGACGTGGAGAATGGCTTCTTATCTAAATTAAAAGGATCGACTGCGGCAAGCGTGATTCATGCGGATTTGAACCGATGCATGGTTGCGGAAGCGCGTCAAAATATTTTGGGAGCCTTGCGCCTGATGTTAACATCGCATCCTCCTGAATTAGCAAGCTTGCAACAGGAACAAGCAGAAGTGTTGCAGAAAATAAAAGTCTTGCAAGGGCAAGAATGCCCTTTGACCGAAGTCGAACAAGAGTGGTTGCGCATCGTGGCAATGTGTAAGCGAGCCGATTATTTTTCTCAACTGCCTGAAATGAAAACTTTGCGGGCAAGGATTCAGGATCTTATCACGCGTAAGCCCTCCTATGTCCTGACTCGCATCAAGGAACTCGATGAGGCCGAATTTAATGCGCAAAAAGCGAAAGAAACCGCTCTGACCGAATTGGAAGCAGCGTTTTTGAAGACGATCTATGAGAAGAAAACCCTCGAACCAGAGGATCGTTTAACCCTGGAGCAATTAGCTGCCCAGAAACCGTGCCAGTTGGAGATTCATGAGTTTGGCGGTCAGGGCATCTATGCTAAAATTGGCAAAGATCCTTATTGCCGGCCCGATTTAATCCGGCGCTTTGGATTGGTTGTCATTCCGTTTGGCAAGCAAATCGATACCCTAAAAGAGCAGCATGCCAGCCAAATCCATGAATTGTTGGATGAAGAGTTGCTAAAGCAAGGATGGCTGCGCAAAGAAAGCCGTTTTATGCAAAAGCCAGGCACGCATGAATGGCATCCTGAAGAAGTTCTTTTACTTACTGTCGAAGGGACGTTAAAGCTCATCTTTTCCGCCGGTTTCTTAGAAGCACAAGCATAAAACCGTGCGCGAAGCGCACTATAGCATGCGCAGCATGCTTTGGGAGTGCGGCGATCTATCCTTACAGTTGGACACATCTTTTGCTTAACGAACTGATTCAAATTTCGATCGAGCGCAGCGAGATCTTTGGAGGTAAGCGTCAATCATGGTCACGTTTGACGCTTACCTCCAAGGTGCGCTTCGCGCACGGTAAAGGGTCTATCTTTGTGCCACCCTTACAGGGCTCAATCCTTTTTTTATCTTCCTACCCAGCCCGGCACAAATGGCCTTAGCTTGATGCGTATGCGTAGAGCGATGCACGCCAAGGATCTCGCTGACGCTCGATCGAAACACGCTCTTAATCAACTACTTATAAAAATGATGGCGCTTAAGGTTGAAATTCAATATTTTCCTATTAGTTAAATTTAGGACAATCCTGTGTTTAAGTATCTTAAGTCGGTTATCCCTATCTTGATCGCCTGCGGTTGCTGCTGCCCCACCGTTCATTATGGACCCCAAGCCCCCCCTGCACCAGTCCTGGAGCAGGCAACGTTTGAAGCAGAATCGGCCGGTTTGATCTCCCGCGATCCTATCCCCTGTGAAGAGTGGTGGAGCCTATTCAATGACTCACAACTCAACTGCTTCATTAGCGAAGCGCTCGAACAAAATCCGACTCTGCAAAGTGCTGTCGAAAGAATTTACGCCGCGCAAGCCAACGCAGATAAAATCCGGTCGGTGCTTTATCCGCAAATCAATTGGGCCGGCGACATCGGCCGGAATCAATTAAGCAAAACCGGGATCATCCCGAATCCGGTTGGTGGAAACGGCATCCCTATCGAAGGTGCACCGCGCGTTCCCTTCAGCTTTACCCAATACGAAACGTCCTTAACTTTAAATTATGATATCGACGTGTGGGGCAAAAACCGGGCTGCCTTATGTGCTGCACTTGATCTTGAACAAGCCGCATTGGCCGACGAAGCGTTTGCCCGGCTGACTCTCAGTATTGCCATCGCCCAAACGTATTATAAGCTTCAAGTGGCGTACCAAAGAGAGCTCTTGGCTAAAAAGTTAGTTGAAAATCGCACCCGGTTTGCAGAAATCGTCCACTTGCGCGTGCAAAAACACCTCAACGATCAGCAAAGTTATATCACTGCACAGAACGATTTGGAATCTGCCAAAATCTCTTTGTTGCAAATCCAAGCGATCATCGCTTTAGCCGAAGATCAACTCCGCACCTATTTGGCAGGCGATTTCACCGAGGTGATCTGTCCAAAAAATATAACTCAGCAACCCATCCCGGAAGTTCCAGTACCCTGCAACCTGCCGCTCCATCTGATCGCCCACCGGCCTGACATCATCTCGCAATTGTGGATCATCGATTCAGCCGGCAAACAAATTTATGTGGCGCATAAAGGGTTTTACCCTGACTTTAACTTGACTGGATTTATCGGATACCAAACCATTCACTTCCGCGAATGGTTCCAACCCGATAGCGTCTTTGGGATGATCGACCCTGCTGTCTCCCTGCCGCTATTCGATGGAGGTTACTTAACAGCTAACTTACGGGAAAGCGAAGTAAACTACGATTTGGCGATCTTGCGCTACAACGAACTTGTCCTCAAAGCCACCCAGGAAGTATTAGACAGCTTGGCGCTGCTGACCCTTAACGACAAACAATTAGCTGTCATACAAGATGAAGTTGCGAATCAAGAACGGATCTTCAGCCTGACGGAAAACCGCATCAAACACAATATCGGATCGAATCTTGATTACCTCGAACAAGAACGCGCACTGATCTTAGCCAAGGACCGCGCGGTCGTGGCCGCTGGCGCCTCTTTGGATTCGGTCCTAGCACTCATCAAAGCTGTGGGCGGGGGATATGAATCCTGCCTAATAGAAAAAGGATAACCCGCATGGTTCAACCGACACAACCTAATTTTTCGCCGCAACAAGCCGTTCCGCCACCTGTGTTTACTCCACCAGCACCCCCTCCACCAAGCACACAAGCGCGCAATCAAACGCTGTTCTGGTTGACCACAGCCGTCATTGTCGTCGGCTTAGTGTGGTTTTTACTCTGGTTTTTCTATTGGAGATTTTACGAAAGCACCGATGATGCAAACGTCAATGGGAATTTGATCAACATCAAATCGGTCATTCCGGGAGCTCCCATCGCTTTCTTCGCGGATGATACCGACTTAGTTAAACAGGGACAGCTGTTGGTGTTATTGGATCATACGCCTTACAAGATCCGGTATGAATTAGAAAAGGCTAAGTTAGGATCCACAGTCCTGCAAGTGCGGCAACTATTTGATCAGGTGCGTGTCAGCCAATCGAATGTGGCTGCAAAAAAAATCATGTTATCGCGCGCCCAGTACGATTTTGAAAACCGCCAAGCGCTCGCTCCCTCTTTAGCGATTTCCAATGAAGATTTCACTCACGCACAAGACTCCTTAAACATTGCCAAGACCGATTTACAATTGGCTGAAGATCAGTTGCAACTAGCGCAAGCCGCGGCCGGCAACACCGACATTGAAAACCATCCCCTAATTGCGTCGCAGAAGCAAGCGGTTAAAGATGCTTATTATAACCTCAAACACTGTTCCATCTATGCTCCAGCAACCGGTTTTGTTGCGCAGCGCAACGTCAACGTCGGCCAATGGGTGACTCCGACAACCTCCATGATGGCGATTATTCCGATCGATTATATGTGGGTGGATGCCAACTACAAAGAAACGCAATTAGCAAATATGCGAATTGGGCAGCCTGCTACAGTCGTCTTTGATATTTTCGGGGATCGCGTCGAATTTACTGGCAAAGTGTTGGGGATTGCTTCCGGGACAGGAAGCGTCTTTTCATTAATTCCCCCGCAGAATGCGACCGGAAACTGGATCAAAATTGTGCAACGTTTACCCGTTAGGATTTCTTTAGACCCGGAACAGCTCAAAAAACATCCCCTGCGGCTTGGGCTATCCGCCTATACCACGGTCAATATTACCAATACAGAGCTGCCCGTCTTAGCTCAAGAACCGAATAAGCGGGTGATTGGAAAAACCTATGTGTTCCAGCTGGATTTTAGTGAAGTGGAAAGAGAGATCGAGGAGATGATTCAAGCCAACCTGAGCAAACCCCTTCCAATGACCTATGGGCAATGAAATCCGGGGCACTACACTTTTACTGCTGAATATCTTTCTGGGATTAGGCACCTTCATTCAAATCTTGGATACCTCGATCGCTAACGTGGCGATCCCCTATATCGCGGGAAGTTTATCGGTTAGTCCGGATCAAGGCACATGGGTGATCACCTCTTTTTCGGCCAGTAATGCGGTCGTGCTGCCGCTGACTGGCTGGCTTTCTGACTATTTTGGACGGGTCAAACTTTTCGTTTATTCCGTGATTTTATTTGCCATTGCCTCGTTTTTATGCGGATTTTCCTCCAGCTTGCCGATGTTGATTTTTTTCCGTGTTCTGCAGGGCGCGGTTGCCGGATCGTTGATTCCCCTCTCGCAAAGCTTGATTCTGTTGAATAATCCGCCTGAAAAACAAGGTTCGGCGTTAGGATTTTGGGCGATGATCGTCATCGTCGCTCCGGTCGTTGGTCCGATCTTAGGCGGATACATCACGGAGGTGTACACCTGGCCGTGGATCTTCTATATCAATGTTCCGATCGGCCTCATTTCTGCTCTCGGGACGTGGTTTATCTTAAAGGATCATGAAAGCGCGATCAAACGAGATCCGATTGATTGGTTTGGATTATTTTTATTATGCCTTGGCGTCGGATCGTTACAGATCATGTTAGACAAAGGAAAAGATTTAGATTGGTTTGAATCGAATGTGATTATCGCCTTAACCGTCGTCGCCCTTGTATCTCTGACCTATTTCATCTTTTGGAACTACTTTGCACGCTATCCGATTGTTGATTTCAAGTTCTTCGCCGACCGGAACTTTACTTTAGGAACGATTGTCGGGACGTTGGGCTTTTTACTGTTTTTTGCGGCCACGGTGGTGATCCCGTTGTGGCTGCAAACGGAGCAAAATTATACTGCTTATTGGGCGGGAGTAGCGGTGGCCCCTATTGGGATCGTCCCCGTGCTATTTTCTTCGTTTGTCGGAAAGAACCTCAACCGGGTCGATGTACGTGCGGTATCCGCTTTGAGTTTTTTGATTTTCGGGTTCAGCTACCTGTATTTTGCTAACTTCACTACAGATGTATCGCTACAACATATCATGCTTGCGCGGCTCTATCAGGGTATTGCCCTCACAATCTTCTTTATCCCCATCGTACAAATTACGTTAACCGATATCCCCAAAGAAAAATATGCTAGTGCGTCAGGAATTTTTAATTTTATCCGAATTTTGATCGGAAGCGGGTTTGGAACCTCGTTAAGCATTACGCTATGGTCGCGGTTAGAGATTTTTCATCATAGCCGCTTGACCGAAGTGGCGACGACATACAATCCGCTGACAGCCCAATTCTATGAATTGATGCAGGCAGCCGGGTTTAAAACCGGTGTGATCGACCGGATTTTAGACCGGGGCATTGAGCAGCAAGCATATATGCTAGCCACCAACGATATCATGTGGGTGGCGGCATGGTTATCTTTTTGTATGGTTCCCATTCCGTTCCTATGTAAAAAAGTTCAACAAGCGCGCAGTCCGACTGCTGCCACTTCAGGCGCACATTAAGAGGGTTTATGAAAAAAATATTTCTGACCTTATTTATATTTATCGTTGCTTCTGCTAATGCCGCTGAATCGCTCATCGACCCAGCATTAAAAAGCCTCCTGGATCAAACTATTCAGCGGTTTATGCAGCGACTGGATGCTCCCGGAGTTGCTGTTGCCCTTTACCACGATGGAAAAGCTTATTTGATCAATTATGGAATGGCAGACCGGGAAACGAATATTCCGGTGACTTCCGATACGATTTTTGAGATTGCGTCGATCACCAAAGTCTTTACTTCTACCGCGTTGGCCTACGAAGTGGTGCAAGGCAACATGCATCTCAACGACTCGGTCATTCTCTATTTTCCAGCGTTGAGCAATACGACGGGTCCGATTGGACAAATCACCTTGCTGCACCTTGCGACCCACCGCAGCAGCCTGCCGCGCATGCCTCCACCGCTAAGAGGCGGCCGGCAATACGATCCAAATGGATTGGTTGCCTTTTTAAAAACGTGGAAGCCCGATTACCCGATTGCGACGCGCTATGTTTATTCGAATTTGGGATTTGCCATATTAGGGCAAGCGATTGCGAATGTGCTGCAGACCAACTACGAAGGGGTGATCAAGCAAGTGATCACCGGCCCATTGGAGATGCATTCAACGATGGTGAATGTACCCGCCGAATTGCAGAACAACTACGCTCAGGGATACAACAAGCAAGGCAAACGTGCCAAGCGCTATGGGTTTAATCCTTGGCCAGGAGGCGGAGCGCTGCGTTCGACAGGACGCGATATGTTGAAGTTCTTGTTGGCTAATTTAGGGATCGAAGGACCCTCCGATTTGGTGAAAGCGATGGAATTCGCTCAGAAGGGGCAAGTCAAGATAAGCGAGCGTTTAACGATGGGGTTGGGGTGGCAAGTGTTTAAATCCGATGAAGGCGCAATTTTAATCGATAAGAATGGCGGTGTCGTCGGATTTTCGAGCTATATTGGAATGATTCCCGCGACAAAAAGCGGCATTGTGTTGTTGTGCAACAAAGGCAAAACCCAGATCACTCAGTTAGGCAGAGAAATTTTGCTGCGGTTGAATGCCAAATAAAAATTCAACACAAAGCGTAACAGACCCTTCGGGGTCCCCTAACGGCAAATAACTAGAAGAAAATTCAACACGAAGACACGAAGGCGCTAAGACACGGAGATGAAGTTTGGTGCATCATGTTCGTTATGAATTATGCTCTTTGTACCTTCGTGTCTTCGTGTTGAATTGTTTAAGACATTCTTACCAACTAAAATATAATCAGATAAAATTTGTTATTTAGGAG
>JAGVLX010000122.1 GCA_020054065.1 Parachlamydiales bacterium
ATTTCCGATAAATTGGTTCAAATGACCCTGCTACCCAAAAATCAATTCGGATGTCCCTTTTTGATCCTTGCTCCAATGGAAGGAGTAGGCGACCGCAACTTTCGTAAAGCGATGGCCTCGATTGGCGGCTTCGACGAGGGAGTTAGGGATTTTTTACGTGTGCCGGCAAATGCTCACATCAAAAGTTTGGCGCGTCAATATCAAGCGAATGAGCTCACCCCGATTCCCTTGGCCGCTCAGTTGATGGGCGCCGATCCCGAGCTCATGGCCGAGATGGCCAAAGAGATGGAGTTAGCCGGAGCGCCCCGCATCGACTTGAATTGCGGATGCCCATCCAACACGGTGACTGGCAGGGGGGCAGGATCAAGCTTGTTGAAAGATCCCGATTTTCTGCATACGATTGCAAAGGCCATGGTTAAGGCTGTGTCGATTCCCGTGACGGCAAAATTGCGTTCTGGATTCGAAGACACCTCTTTATTTAAGGAAAACTTGCTTGCGGCCCAAGAGAGCGGTATTCGTTTTCTGACGTTGCACCCGCGCACAAAAGTGGATGGATACGGACCGCCGGCACGGTGGGACTTAATTGCGGAAGCTAAATCGATCCTTTCGATTCCGGTTGTGGGAAACGGAGATATTTTGAATGTCGCAGATGCGCTGAGAATGTTAAAGGAAACCAAATGTGATGCTTTGATGATTGGAAGAGGATCGGTGATCAATCCTTTTATTTTTCATCAGATTAAAGCGCATTTTGCAGGTACGGCATTTGAGCGCAAATGGAGCGACATCGAACACTTTTTTGAAGTGTATCAGAGTGATATTCCGCCCGAAATTCCCGAAAGAAACCGCGTCAATAAACTGAAACAGTTGATGAGTTTCTTGTTTAAAGGCAATCCGGTACTGCTAGAGAAGCGAATGGCCATTCTACAGGCCGCACCCGCAAATACGCGTTCTTTTCTCGATTTTGCTTTGCCGCAGCTAAAAGCAAATTTTTAAAATTTAGATGCAGAAACGAGATTGCCCCACAACACTTTATTTAATGTATCAATGGCTAGAGCCATGGCACTACGAGTGGCAGGGGAGTTTGCGATCGGATTTAACAAAATAAAATCGTGCAGTGTGCCTAAAAAACGGACGCTTGTGACAGGGACGCCTGCCTGAATTAATTTATGGGCATAGGCTTCACCCTCGTCACGCAACACATCATTTTCATCGGTCACGATTAGTGCGGGCGGCAAACCTTTTAATTGATCAGGCGTGGCTCGCAGTGGGGAGACAGTAATTTGATTCCGTATTTTCTCGTTTGGAGCGTATGCATTCCAGAACCATTCCATGGCAGCTTTAGTCAGCCAAGGGCCCTCTGCAAATTGCTTGTAAGATCCCGTGTTGAAATTCGCATCCGTAACTGGATAGAAAAGAACTTGAAATTGAATTTTTGGGCCTTTGCGTTCTTTGGCTAATAGGGTCACGCCGATAGCCATATTTCCTCCCACGCTATCGCCAAAGACAGTCAAGCGCGATCCGTCAAGATTAAAATCGTTCCCATGTTCGGCGATGAATTTGGTGGCCGTGTATGCTTCTTCTAGGGCAACGGGAAATTGTGCTTCAGGCGATGGAGTATAGTTAACAAAAACGATAGCCGCATTCGTGCCGGCAGCCAATTCGCGCAGAATGCGGTCATGGGTGTTTTTGCTGCCAAGGATCCATCCTCCACCATGAAAGTACATGATCACAGGCAAACGGTCGTGATTATTTTCGGGACGCACGATACGGATGGTTACCGGTGTTTTTCCTGGAATTTCGTGATCTTCGATATTGACAGGGATGTTGTCGAGTTTGACAGATGTTTGAACATTCTCTAAAACGTTGCGGGCTTCGGCGGGCGATAACTGATAGATGGGTTTGCCGCCTGATGCGATGACACCTTCAATGAATTTTCTGGTTCCCTCTTCCAAGTAATCAAAGTTGCCCATATATGCCTCCTCTGGTGGTTAGAGTGAATATATCAAATTTATGTTTAATAGGGTTTTGATCTGCTAAGGCGTTGATTCAGAAAGATTATCGGAACGACCTCATCGTTTTTGATCGATTGAGATCAAGAAAAGGCGCTTTTTGACTTTTGCAATTGTCTTCTGTTGTTCATGAGGACCGAAGGTCCGGTAGCTCTGTAGCCCAGTCCAAACAAGCGAAGCGAGTGCAGGGCTGGGAATGCGATCAGATAAATAGGTAGCACTCCAGAATGGAGTGCTGTAAAATTGATAGTTTGTAATGGTTTCAGCCTGCATCACTCCCATTCGGGAGTGAGATTTTTTTTATTTTGCATTCCCAGGGCAGCTCACTACGTTCGCTGACCTGGGCTACTTTACGTCTCTCCCGTTCGGGAGAAAATTTTTATTCTGCAGATCTATCTATCCTATTGCTTTAAAGCTCTTGTCTAATCAGTGCTTTGAGACAAGCATCACCTGATTTTAATTCTAGAGCGTGTTTGAGGTCGTTGGTAAGGAATTCATCTGACTTTCTGTTTGCTAGCACCATTGCGCAACCAGCAGCACGAATAAGACGCTGTTTTACGGCATATTCGTTTAACTTGGCTAAATGATAGAGATGATAGGTTTCCATTTGGAGTGAGCCTGTATCTGGATAACACGCCAATATTTGGTCGATCAACCCTTGATTACGGTCATCAAAGCTGGGATCTATTCTACCCTGGCTACCATAGAAAGAATCAGCTGTTGCATCGGTTGCTTCTTCAATCGGGAATGTATTGTTGGAGACTTCTTTTAGTGCGTTGACAAGTTGTTCATGAAGGGATGAATCGGCTTGAATCGGTTTGGTGATGGTAAAGTAATCTTGAGTCGTCGATTCACGGTGATAAGCGTCATAATCTGTGAGGATCCCAAACGACGAAGAGGCCGCCACAATGGTTCCGATACGGATGTCGCTGCGCGGCGTTCCGCACGAACCTAAACGGATGATCGCTAACGGACCTTCTGTAATAGCACGGATTTCGCGGATAGCAAAATCCATCATCGGGATTCCCATGCCAATTGCCATGATGGTGACCGGAACACCTTCTTTGGTTCCTGTGTAGGTAGTGAATCCGCGGTTTGAAGAGTAATAGAATGTTTCCTGCGGATGATCAAGAAGTGAAAAAATAATTTTTGCGCGATCAGGATCGCCCACGAGCAGGATACGGTTGGCGACTTCACCTTTCTTTAATCCTAAATGGTAAGTTCTTCCTTCTGCATCCATGGGAAAATTTGTTCCACTTGGATCGCCAATTGACGAGGTTGCCGGCAAAGAAAAGAAGCAGCATGTATGAATCAAGGCCAAAAGTAAACTAAGATTGCGTAAGCGTCTCATGTCTACACCTCCAATGTGATGAGTTAAAAAGGGAACATCTTACGTCAATTAGCTAACCTTAGCAACAGTGTTTATTCCTAAAGCTTGATAGCCGAGATTGATCATTGAGATGTAGACGATGATTTTTTGAGAAATCGCTTGAAAGGAGATTCCATAGATAAGATCGAATAGGGGAATGTTGAACAAAATAAATAGATAAGCAATTAGAAAAAGCAGATAGAGTAAATTAGCAAAGCGGTAGCGGTTTGGCCATGGGTTGAGGACTTGCAAGATAAATAAACAAAATACAGCAGCGGATAGGAAAGAAAACGCGCTTTTAACAAAAAAGATATGGGCGAAAAAAATCGTGTTCCAAGGGATGGCGGCGATCCCGATAAAGCTGATACCGCTTAATAAAAATGTCACACAGGCAAGTAATTGTAACAAGCGCCCTTTTTGATTGGGTATGAAGTCTATTTGCGTTGATAAGACAAAGAAAATTAAGGCAATTCCTACTGTTGTTAATGCAACGACGAAAAGAAGAGAGGAAATCATGTTCGATTGCCCGTTACGAGTAACAAATACACCTAGATCACTAAAAAAATTATTAAAAAAACTATAACTTGGGGCATCGAAATCGGTAAAGTTGCCTCCCGGATAAAACCACATGGCAATCAGGGTTAGCACGACAAATTGTGCGGCTGAGTAGATTAAAAATAGAGAGGAAATGTGAAGATATCTGGCGTTACGCATCATCCATGTGACATATCGCAACGATGTAAATAATTCTACGGTTATTTTATGATGGATACAACGCAAAATGTATTTGATCTTGCTAGCGCTCGGCTAAAGCTGCGCTTGATCAAAAAAGGACTTTTTCTATGCTCAAAAAACTAATTTTATGTTTTTTGGTTTTTACGTCATCCCTCTGCTCTGTTCCTTTACGTGATTTTCGTTTAGATCCAAACGCACTAAATGAATTGTTTCTTCATTTTGGGATTGATCCGAATGGAGACGTGGTGGAGCAGACGCAAGAAAAGTGGTTGCGAAAACCTGGTCAGGAGCGTTGGGAAATGGATGAGTTATCAGACGCTGACCGCGCGTTTGTCTTTGACTGGGCGAATCGGCAAGCGTTATTTTCTCCATGGGTGCCAGCAGCTTTGAACTTCGATAACGCTGTGTTGCTTGGAGCGTCGACCCATAGTATGAAGGTGCGGGTGGCTTATCTTGTGAAATTGTGGACACAAGGACATCGATTTAACATGATTGTGTGGCTGACAGGGGAGCGTCCTCTGGATCCGACGTACGAAGAGTTCACAGACCATTGCTATACAGAAGCGGATGCTGCTCAAACGATCATGGCCCATTCGGAATTGCCGGAAGAGATGCGGCAACTCCCCATTCTCTATATTATCGCACCCATGAAAGAGGGGAACCGACCCACAAGAGTCGATACAGTGAAGGATTGGTTAAGCATGGATTCGCGTCCAGGATCGTGCTTATTTATTTCCGGCCAACCTTTTTGCATGAATGATTATGCGGTGATGGTCAGGCTTCTATCTTCTGCCATCGATTTTGATGTAGCGGGTGTTGGGATCAATCCAGACCGTTACAAAAATGGAGCGGCCGTTTTGCTCGATAGCATCGCGCGCTATTTATACGTCTTTTACAACTAAATGACTGAATATAAAACATCTAATCCTGTTATAGACACGATTGCCTATCCATTGCTATACATACACTATTCTGTGATGATCTTTGGAGGTTAAATGAAAAAATATCTTTCGATCCTTGCCATAATCGTGACGACGCAGTCAGCGCCTTTAATAAGTGTCGGGCAGTTTCCTTTCACACCCCCTAAAAACTTTGGCATCTATCTCCATTCAGGTCTGGTCAATCATCCTGTCTCCACTAAAAACGCCGAAGCACAGCAATTTTTTAATCAAGGACTGACCTTGATCTACGGATTTAATCATGACGCCGCCTACTGGTCGTTTAAGATCGCCTCTGAAAAAGATCCAAATCTCGCCATGGCTTATTGGGGCATCGCCCTCGCCTTAGGCAAAAATATCAATATGGACATTACCCACGAACGCGAGAAAGTCGCCTATGAAGCAGTCCAAAAAGCTCTGAAATTATCCGAAAATGCGACTGATAACGAAAAAGCGTACATCAAAGCGCTAGCCACACGCTACTCAAATCAGCCTTCAGTGGACCGCAATCAACTCAATAAAGAGTACTACAATGCAATGCAACAGGTCGTAAACGCTTTTCCAGAAGATCTCGATGCCGCTACCCTCTTTGTTGAAAGTGGCTTAGATCTAGCTCCTTGGGAGCAGTGGGGGAGCGACGGAAAACCAAAAGATGGGACGGTTGCCCTCATCACCATGCTAGAATCGATTTTAAAAAGAGACCCCGATCACTTAGGGGCGAACCACTACTATATCCATGCTGTCGAAGCTTCCACCTATCCAGAACGGGCGCTCATGAGCGCTGAACGGTTGCGCCGATTGCTGCCAGACTCCGGCCACATCTTGCATATGCCTGCTCACATTTACCTCTTAGTCGGCGATTATCATCTGGCAGCCCAGTGCAATGAAGAAGCGGTTGCTGCTGACCGGGCCTACATTAAAAAATATGGGTTAGATGGCGTCTATCCGCTGCATTACCTAAGTCATAATCTGTACTTTCTTTCCCGCGCCTACTGCATGGAAGGACGATTCGAAGATTCATACCGCATTGCGCAAGATTTGTTCCACTTCTACAACCCATACTTTAAGGATATGCCCGATTTGGAGTATTACCTCTCGACTCCTTTACTCGTCTTGGTCCATTTTCAAAAATGGGATGAGATTTTGAATTATCCGGCACCCGAGCCGCAACAAAAAGCAACGACGGCCTTATGGCATTTTTCAAGAGCATTCGCCTATGCTAGTACAGGGAAAACACCTCAGGCCTTGGAAGAACAAAAGCAGTTCCTCAAGATCAAAGCCGATATTACCTCCGATATGAAGTTCGGATACAATCAGTTGGCTCCGATTGTCGACTTGGCAGATCTGACCCTTAAATCAAAACTAGCTGAAGTTCAAAATGATACGCAAATTGCGCTAACTTATCTTCAAAAAGCGGTATCCATTCAAGATTCACTGCATTATAACGAACCGCCCGATTGGTCGTTCTCTACACGGGTGTCTTTGGGAGCCCTCTATCTACGAAACAAACACTATGCTGAAGCCGAACAGGTGTTTCGTGCAGATCTTGCCAAACATCCACGCAATGGGCGCGCCCTTTTTGGCTTATTGGAAAGTTTAAAGGGTCAGTCGAAAGGGACCGATGCATTTTGGGTCGAGGGCGAATTTCAGAAAGCATGGAAATACAGCACAACAGATTTAACCATCGAAAATTTATAGGTGAGAAATGAAATACAGCTACGCCACCATCATTTTAATCGTTTTAAGTGCCACCCTTAGCGCGACAAACTACTTCGAAACCTCAACGCAATACAAGCAAACAACCAGCGACTACAACCCTTTATATAAAAATGTTCCGACGGATCAAGTACTAGTTAGAGTGAAAGACCGTTTAAAGAATGCCTATAAGCAATACCGTATCGATGCACGCATTACAAGCGACAGAACAGTTATCCTAACCGGCTACGTGGCGACCGAAAAAGACAAGATGTCCATTGAACAAGACATCCTCAATATCAACGGCGTCGTCAAAGTCGATAACCGGTTAGATGTCAAAGATACAATTAAGCAATGGTAAAACCGCTTACTTGCTGCGGCTTCCTTTTCGAGGGATATGCGCACCTGATCGGCGTGCGGTATTTAAGGCGATGGCGACGGCTTGCTTTTGAGGTTTACCATGGTGCATCTCTGTACGGATATTGCTGCTAATCGTACCTTTGCTAGTCCCTTTTCTTAATGGCATAGCTCCTCCTTTAGGGAACATGATCGTCCCTCTAACCCCATCAACAAACATCCCGTAAATTTTTACAAGCAAAAAAAATTGGAGTATTCAAGTCGCCTTGAACACTCCAATTAACCGGCAGTTAACGACTGCCTGAACTAACTTGACGCGCTATTACTTCTTGCGAGAAGCTGTTTTCTTCTTCGCAGGAGCGCGTTTTTTAGCTGGGCTCTTCTTTGCGGTTGAGCGCTTCGCTGTAGATTTCTTAGCTGCTTTCTTCTTTACTGCGTTCATATAAACTCCTATGTTTATAGAAAATTTTTGAAGTTTCTATATTTCTTTATCTAACAATATTTAAATTATTTGAATAGTAAATATTATAAGCGTTTTTTGAACAAAATCCTTAAGTTGCTTAAGATAAGGCAGATAAGAGTGAAGATTTTTTTTGCATCGCCGTTAATATTCAGCCCTTTAAAGCTAAAAATCAGCTTAAAATCGGCATGATCTGTAGAGGTCATTTGATTCCATAGTTAGAAAATAGCCCTACATATGAATATGGGTCAGAATTGAAGATCAACTAAAAGTGTAATAACGTTCCTATATATATGTTAGAAAGGTTCTGATTTAAATTTTTATACGATATTAGTTCATGATTAGTTCAAAAAATTACCGATAATTTCAAGTCGCTTATTATCAATTAATTACAACATATTTTAGAGGGAAATTAGCTCATAATCGCCTCTATAATAGGGTTTAAGATGGTTGATCACTGTCTAATTGCCTCTAGAACCATTTAAGAGCGTGTTTTTTAAAAAGATGAGCAGGAGCTCGCCATTTTCTCGATTTCGCGACGCTTGATCAAAAACAAGATTGAATATAACTCACTCCTTCCCTAAACTCGCCCGAGAAAACATTTTTTCAAAGGAAAGAACTATGCATCGGTTGATTACATCTCTATCATTAATATGCGCCTCATTCATTGTGCCTCTTCATGCGACAGCTATCCAAACTGAATCATTGGAATGTTGTAAAAACAAAGATGATAATAAATATGAATTTGTCGGCTACCATCTCGTGGCAAGCTATATGGACTGCGATTATGAGCGGCTAACCGATTTACCTGCTTTGAAAGAAGCGATGCTCTTGGGGATCGCCGAATCAGGAGCGACGTTGCTGCAAACTTCCGATTATGTTTTCCCGCCTGACGGCTATACGTGTGTCATGCTGCTCTCTGAAAGCCATGCCAGCATTCATACCTATCCTGAGGAAAAAGCCTGCTTTGTCGATTTTTTCACGTGCGGAAGGAGTTGTTCTGCCGAAAAATTTGAAGCTGTGTTAAGAGAATACCTAAAGGCAAATATCGCAAAAAGCTGTAAACTCATTCGTGATCAAGATGATCCTAGAATGCTTAACTTGGAGTAACAGAGTATGACAACTAAAAGCTATCCCTCAGGTTTAAAAGCCGAAATTATAAAACCCGCAGCCAAGGATGCCGCAAAACCCAAAAAGGGACAGATCGTGACGGTTCACTATACCGGCTGGCTGGATGACAAAGGCAAACCAGGAAAGAAATTTGACAGCAGTCTTGACCGCGGTAAAATGTTCTCGTTTCCCATCGGCGTTGGCCGCGTCATTAAAGGGTGGGATGAAGGAGTGATGGATATGCAAGTGGGCGAAAAAAGAAAACTTGTGATTCCCCCTGATTTAGGATATGGGGCTTCAGGCGCTGGCGGTGTCATTCCGCCAAATGCAACGCTCATTTTTGAAGTGGAATTATTTGAAGTATCCTAATCTCTTCTACTTAACAGGGTTAAGGACACATCGCTGTATCTGATGTGTCCTTATTAAACACCTTTGTATCAATCAGTTACTAAATACTCCATAATTTGATAGAAAAAAATTACTTTTAAGTTCACGTTGAAGTCAGAAGATGGTGATCTTATGGCTACTCAATTCGTTACGAGCGTTTCTGAAATCGCCGACAGCAAAGCCGCTGCGGAGGATGTCGTCAAAAAAGCCCTTGCTAAACTGAAAGGGAAAAAGCCCAATTTAGCTGTGCTTTTCGGATCGGTCAACTATCGTTTGGATGAAGTGATTCAAGTGATTCGCAAGCACCTAGGTGATGTGCCGCTTACAGGATGTTCAGCATCTGGAGAGTTCACAGAGGAGAGTGTCGTGAAAAAAGGGTTGGCGCTTGCGCTCATTGCCTCGGACAACCATCAATTTTTCACGGGGTCTGCCAATCAAATCCGGGAGAATGGATTAAAGTCGATCCAAGCAGCAACCTCCAAATTTCCTAGCGATGTGGAAGGCTTCCCGTATCAATCGGCCATGTTACTGATTGATGGGTTGGCCGGCAAAGGGGAAGAAACTGTGTTGGCAGCATCAAGTATCCTCGGTTCGAATGTTAAATTTGCCGGCGGCGCGGCCGGAGACGACTTAAGCTTCAAAGAAACATTTGTTTTCAATGACAAGAGCGCTCAAACAAATTCGGTCAGCGCCTGCTTAATCGCATCCAAAAAACCCGTTTCCATTGGCGTCAAGCACGGGCATAAACCGGTGTCTCCGGCATTTAAAGTGACGAAAGTGAAAGACAATGTGATTTATGAAATTGAAGGCAAGCCTGCGATTGAAGCTTGGAGAAACTTTTTGAAAGAGCGTGTTAAAGAGGAAGAGGGGATTGATATAACGAAAGTCACGGACCGGACAGAGCTGTCCAAAATTTTGCTGCGCTATGAAGCGGGGCTGTTGACGGGCAATGATTACAAAATACGTTTTCCCGCCTCTGTCAATCCGGACGGTTCGCTGAATTTTGTATGCTCCATCGTGGAAGGTTCTACCATTAGGATTATGGATAGCCAAGTCGATGATCAGCTTAAATCGACTCAGGAAGCTGTTCAAGAAGCGATTCATCATGCCAAAGGAGCAAAAATTGCCGGAGCAGTGGTTTTTGACTGCGCCTGCCGCGGAGCAATCTTGAAAGACCGCTATAAAGATGCCGTTCAAGAGATTAAAACGTCGCTAGGCAATGTTCCGTTTATTGGAGCAGAGACGTATGGGGAGATTGCTATGGAAATGGGACAATTGAGCGGATTTCACAACGCAACGACTGTTGTAATGTTAATTACCGCATGAAATAGGTGTTCTTGTGGAAAAACAGACGACGATGAGTGATACACGCGTAAAGATCTTGATTAGCGAGTTTGTCAATTCGTATCAAAACAGCTTGGGAATCGATGGCGCTGAACAGCTTATCAAGCGTACTGTTGAAGAAAGCAGTTTAGAATATAAATTAGAATATAACAAAAGCGAAGCGCTACGCATTTGTCAGCAATTGCAGACGAATGGCGGATTCATCGGCATTGTCGGGGGAATCCTCGCTTCTCGAATCATTATCAGATAAACGCCTGTGAACCATCCAAAAAATCCGTTAAACACCCCATTCACACAGCAAGCAGGGATCGAATATCCGATTATCTGCGGCGCGATGTATCCATGCAGCAATCCTGAACTCGTTGCCGCGGTTAGCGAGGCGGGCGGGTTAGGGATCGTTCAACCGGTTTCGCTTGTGTATGTGCATGGATACGATTTTTTGCAGGGATTACGTAAGATTCGCTCCCTGACCCGTAAGCCTTATGGCGTGAATATCCTCGTCGAAAAATCTTCTAAACTCTACGAAAAACGAATGGCGCACTATGTCGATATTGCCCTGGAAGACGGATGCCGCTTTTTTATCACGGCATTAGGCAATCCTCGCTGGGTCGTTGAGAAAGTCCATGCAGTGGGCGGCATCGTTTATCATGATGTGACCGAACGAAAGTGGGCTTTAAAAGCCTTAGAACAGGGAATTGATGGCCTGATCTGCGTCAATAACCGCGCAGGCGGGCACGCAGGTACCTTGTCTCCGCAACAAATGATTGAGGACCTAAAAGATTTAGGTGTGCCTTTAATCTGCGCAGGAGGAATTGGCGATGGAAATGGGTTTGTTCAAGCGTTAAAGTTGGGTTACGCAGGCATCCAGATGGGAACGCGCTTTATTGCCACTTACGAATGCTTAGAGAAAAATAATTACAAGCAAGCTATTGTTGACGCACAAGAAAACGATATTGTATTAACCGAACGGGTCACAGGAATTCCGTTGTCGGTCATCCGCACACCCTATGTCGAAGCCATTGGAACAAAAGTCTCTCCGTTTGAGCGGTGGCTATTACAAAACCGCTGGACAAAGGCGTGGATGCGGATGTGGTATGCGATTCGTTCTGGCAGGCGGTTTAAGCAGATCACCTTGGAAGGGGGCTCGTCAAAAGATTACTGGCAGGCGGGTAAAAGCGTACAGGGGATCCGTTCGATCGAGCATGCTGGGGATATCGTTAAGACATTCGTTGAACAGGCAAAGAACGCCTATCCATGACAGGAGACACAGGCGTCTTGGGTTCTAGTCATTATTTAACCGCTATGCTACACTAACGCGCATGGGTTCCCTTCTTATCTCTCCTTCAACTGTCAATGGGCGTTTAAGCGTTCCCTCTTCCAAATCGCATACTTTGCGCGCGATTTTATTTGGATCGTTGGCGAAGGGCACCACGATCATTAAACAACCTCTTTTATCTGACGACTCACACGCGATGATCGATGCATGCCGCTTGCTTGGCGCCACGATCGATCGGGCGGATGATCAATTAACCATTCAGGGCGTTAACGGACAGATCCAAGCCCCGTCCGATGTCATAAATGCCCGCAACTCAGGCATTGTGTTTCGTTTTGTTTCCGCCATTGCCGCGTTATCGTCTCATTATAGTGTCATCACCGGCGACCATTCCATCCGTCATCAACGCCCAATTCAGCCTTTGTTAGAAGGATTAAGTCAATTGGGCGCGTTTGCAGTTTCCACCAAAAGTGACGGCTACGCTCCGGTCATTATCCGCGGTCCGCTGACCCGGCATACGGCGATCATCGATGGCGAAGACTCGCAGCCTGTTTCAGCGGTGCTGATCGCGATGGCGCTGAAGCATGAAGAATCCCATTTGACCGTACGCAATCCGGGAGAGAAACCTTGGGTCCAGATGACTTTGAACTGGTTTGAACGCTTGGGCATTCCTTACTGCCATGAAAATTATGAACGCTATACGATGCATGGGAATGCGCGGATTGATGGATTTACTTATACGGTTCCTAGCGATTTAAGTTCAGCTGCTTTTCCGATTGCCGCGGCGTTAGTGACACAATCGGAACTCACCCTGGAGAATATTGACCTCAACGACCATCAAGGGGATAAAGATTTTGTCCCGCTCTTGCAAAAAATGGGCGCGCACATTGAATTTGAGGAAGCTTCCAGAAAAGTCTCCATTAAGAAAGGCAGCAAACTGAAAGGGATCGAAGTTGATCTGAATCACTGCATCGATACCCTTCCGATTTTATCTGTCTTGGCTTGCTTTGCAGAAGGGGAAACCCGAATTTCCAATGCGAAAGTCGCTCGCACAAAAGAGTGCGATCGAATTCATGCGATCGCCACTGAATTGCAACGGATGGGGGGGCAAATCGTTGAATTGCCGGATGGCCTCATCATTCAACCCACTTCATTAAAAGGGGCTGAAGTGCATTCCTATCACGACCATCGCATGGCGATGTCGCTTGCGGTTGCTGCACTCGGTGCGACCGGCAAAACCAAAATCCATCAAACCGATTGCATTGCTAAAACCTATCCTGAGTTTGCATCGGCATTTAAAACTATCGGAGCAAAGATAGAGGTTGATCATTAGTATGGCATCTAACTCCTTTGGAACACTCTTTCGCATCACGACGTTCGGGGAATCCCACGGCAAAGCCATCGGTGTCGTCGTTGATGGCTGTCCAGCAGGGCTTGAGATTAGCGAGTCTGACATCAACCAAGAGCTTGCTTTGCGGGCTCCGGGAAAAAACCCATATACCAGTCCGCGCAAAGAAACGGATGTAGCAGAGCTGTTGTCAGGCGTTTTTGAAGGAAGAACGACGGGGGCGCCGATCTGCATTCTGATCCGCAATCAGGATTACGACAGCAGTAAATATGCGCCGCTTAAAAATATCTACCGGCCAGGCCACGCCAACTTTACCTACCTGGAAAAATATGGAATTTTCGATCACCGCGGCAGCGGCAGAGCTTCAGCTCGCGAAACGGCGTGCCGCGTAGCCGCAGGCGCAGTCGCTCGCAAATTGTTGCACCATTTTCACATTGAGGTGTTGGCTTATTTGAAACAAATGGGGGATGTGGAAGCTTCCGTCGATGTCTCAAATCTCGCGGAATTACGCCAAGCAACCTATCAGGATGCTGTGTATTGTCCAGATGCCAACACGTCGAGTGCGATGTGCGCACAACTTGAACGGCTAAAAATTGAAGGCGACTCGGTAGGTGGCGTCGTCGAATTTGTTGCGCTATCAGTACCAGCGGGTCTTGGCGATCCCATTTACGAGAAATTGGAAGCCAAACTGGCGAGCGCCATGTTAAGCCTGCCCGCTTCGAAAGGGTTTGAAATCGGTTCCGGCTTTAACGCCTCGGTCATGAGCGGTTCCGCCCATAATGATACCTTTATTTCCAAGAATGACCGCGTCCAAACAAGTTCAAACTATGCAGGGGGAACGTTAGGGGGGATTTCTACCGGGATGCCTCTAGTTGGTCGTGTAGCGTTTAAGCCCGCTTCGAGTATTAAAAAATCGCAACAGACGTTAGATTTGCAAGGGAATCAACAGGAATTCACCCTGCCTGAAGGATCACGCCATGATCCTTGTGTCGCCATCCGGGCAGTTCCTGTGGTAGAAGCGATGACCTTGTTGGTTTTAGCGGACGCGTTACTGTTGAACCGATCGGCGCGTCTTTAATTTTATTTTTTTGAAGATTTTTCTAACAAGATGTGCCAGCGATCGTACAGGCTTTCCAGCATTGTCTGCAACTCTCCAAGTTTGTTGTAAAGCTCCAACGATTTTTTGGCATCGGCATGCACATCTGGGGCTTCCAGCTGCTTGTGCAGAGAAGCAATCTCTTCTTCAACAGTTTGGATTTTCTGCTCCATCCCATCCAATTCCCGTTGCTCATTGTACGTCAATTTCTTGGCTGGAGGTGAAATTTTTACGGAGGTAGGTGTTGCTTTTTCAACCGGTTTTTTTGATGCCGCTTGTACCTGGGCATCTTCCCACTGTTGATAATCGGCAAAATATTCTGGTTCACTATCGATGCCTAATCCCAGGATCTGTGTGCACACGCGGTCCATCAGGCACCGATCGTGAGTAATCAAGACGACAGCTCCCGAAAATTCTTTTAAACTCTCTTCAATCACTTCAAGAGTTTGAATATCGAGGTCATTGGTAGGTTCATCTAAAAATAACACATCTGCCGGTTCAAGCATCAGGCGTGCAATGTGGATGCGGGCGCGCTCTCCGCCGGACAGGCAACCGACGGGTAAAAGCATCTTATCCGGAGTAAACAAAAATTTCTTTGCCCACCCGTTAACATGGATCGGCTGTCCACGGTAGTTGACGGTATCGCTAGTGGGGGATAGGGCGTCTTTTAGGGTGGTATGGGGAGGAATGTGTTCACGATGCTGGTCGAAGTAAACGATTCGCAAATCGTCGGCATATTTGACGGTTCCCATATCGGGTTTGATGGCGCCGGATAGGAGTTTTAGCAGCGTGGTTTTTCCAGTTCCGTTTTTTCCGACGATGCCTAAACGGGTGCCTTGGGATAGGAGGATATCGACATTTTTGAATAGTTGCCGTCCTCCTAACGCGATCGTTAGGTTTTTAGCGACCAAAAGTTTTCTTGTTTCCCGTTCAGAGGCGCTGAATTCAATATTGAGAGTTTTGACTTTGTTCCGTGCTTTGATTTCGTCTAGTTCGTCCAACAGTTCGTACGCTTTCTCCACGCGCGATTGCGATTTGGTTGTGCGTGCTTTTGGAGAACGGCGCAGCCAGTCCACTTCATCTCTGACGATGGCAGCTAAACTGCGTTCTTGTTGGGCTTGGGCATTTAAAAAAGCATCGCGGTGCTGCATGAAGTCGCCCATGCCGCCTTCGCTAATGAAGAGGCCTTGCGGATAACATTTGTTTAACTCGATGATCTTGTTGGACACCTTTTCTAAGAAGTACCGGTCGTGGCTGACTACCAGATAAGTGAGTTTTTCACGGGCTAAAAAGCGTTCTAGCCAGACAATCCCTTCCAAATCGAGGTGGTTAGTCGGTTCATCTAAAATCAGCAGGTCTGGTTCTTGCATTAAGGCGCGGACAATATCGAGCCGTTTTTTCCAGCCTCCGGATAATGTCGATGCGTCCAGGGTAAAGTCAGTGAACTGGGCTTTGCTGAGCAAGGTTCTGGCGCGGGTCTGACTTTCGATCGGATCTGTGCCTTTCGGCGCGTTTGCAATTAAAAGTTCTTCAATCGGCAGGCTCGGGAATTCGGGCATCTGGCTAGCATACCCCACCCGTACTCCTTGTTTGCGGGATAAATAACCCGCGTCAGGAACGTCGATGCCGGCCAGAATATTCATTAAAGTTGTTTTCCCGGAACCGTTGGGGCCGATGAGACCGATACGGTCTCCATCTGAGAGTGTAAAGGAGATCTCTTTGAAAAGTGTTTGCGTTCCATATGCCTTTGATATGGAATGTAATCCGATCAATAAACCCATATGAATAGTCTATCAAAAATCTTCATAAAAGTATAGAAAAAGGACCAGGACACGAACGACTAACA
>JAGVLX010000087.1 GCA_020054065.1 Parachlamydiales bacterium
ACGTATTTTATATACTAAAATTAATCATAAAACATATACTATTTTAATATTATGTTCAAGTTAAATACCGATTTTAGCCCGTGCGGAGATCAGCCCCAAGCGATCGACAAGCTTTCCGAAGGGATCTTGCAGGGGAAGAAAAGCCAGGTTCTGCTTGGAATTACCGGATCGGGCAAGACCTTTACCATGGCCAATGTCATCATGAAGGTGCAGCGCCCGACCTTGGTTTTAGCCCATAACAAGACTCTGGCTGCTCAGCTGTACCAAGAATTCAAAACATTTTTTCCACACAACGCGGTGGAGTATTTCGTCTCGTACTACGACTACTACCAGCCCGAAGCGTACATCGCCAGGACCGATACCTATATCGAAAAGGATATGGCGATCAACGACAAGATCGATAAGATGCGCCTCAGCGCAACCCGCTCGCTGTTGGAGCGTGAGGATGTGATCATCGTGGCCTCTGTGTCGTGCATCTACGGCTTGGGCTCGCCGGAATATTATGGCAGCATGATTTTAAGACTTGCCGAAGGGCAGCAAATCCGCCGGGACGATGTGCTGCTCCATCTGGTCAGCTTGCAATATAAACGGAACGATTATGAATTCACCCGTACAAAATTCAGGGTGCGCGGGGATGTGCTGGAGGTATTTCCCGCCTACGAAGAGGATATCGCCTATCGTATCGAATTTTTTGGAGATGAAATTGAAAAAATAAGCGTGATTGAACCCCTCACTGGGAAAGCCATTAAAAAAGTGGAACAAGTGGCGATTTTTCCGGGTTCCCACTTCGTCACCCCGGAAGAGGTGCGGCTGATGGCGATGGAGTCGATTAAAGCCGAGCTGAAAGAACGCATGGAGGTTTTTGAGAAAGAGAATAAGCTTGTGGAGCTGCAGCGGATCCAGCAACGCACCAACTACGATCTGGAAATGATTAAAGAGATTGGATTTTGCAAAGGGATTGAGAACTATTCCCGCCACTTTAGCCGCCGCAAACCGGGCGAGCCGCCGCCGTGTTTGATCGATTATTTTCCCGCCAACTATTTGTTGGTTGTCGATGAATCGCACCAATCGATCCCGCAGCTGCATGCGATGTACAATGGAGACAAAGCGCGCAAGCAAGCGCTGGTCGATTTTGGATTCCGCCTTCCGTCCGCCTACGACAACCGGCCATTAAAATTTGAAGAGACCTACCGCCATATCAATCAAGTGGTGTACGTGTCGGCGACTCCGGCTGCCTGGGAAGTGGAGGAAGCAAAAGGGGAGGTGGTAAAGCAAATTATCCGCCCCACTGGGTTGTTAGATCCGCAGGTGGAAATTCGACCCGCTTCCGGTCAGGTGGATGATTGCTTGGCAGAGATCCGCGAGCATACACGCAAAGGGGGCCGTGTTCTGGTTACGACGTTGACCAAGCGGCTAGCAGAAGAGCTGACCAAATATCTCTTAGAGTTAGATGTAAAAGCCAAATATTTGCACTCTGATATCGATACGATTGAACGGATGCAGATCATCACGGATTTGCGCAAAGGGGATTTCGATGTGCTGGTCGGGATTAACTTACTGCGGGAAGGGTTAGATATTCCGGAGGTGTCGTTGGTGGCGATCTTGGATGCGGACAAAGAAGGGTTTTTACGCAGTGAGACATCGCTGATTCAAACTTGCGGACGCGCAGCGCGCAATGCTGAAGGACGTGTGATCATGTATGCCGATAAGATGACGGAAGCGATCAAAAATACGGTTAAAATCACCGAAGATCGGCGTAAAATCCAGCAGGCGCATAATCAGATGCATGGAATTACTCCGCGCACGGTGAAACGGGAAATCTCAGCGTTGGTGGAGCCGGATGAAGAAGAGATCTTCTACGAGCATAACCATCCGACAGGAATGGAAGCGCGGGAAGAGGAACATGTGTATATGACGCCGGTCGAGATCCAAGAATTGATCTTGCATCATGAAGCGGAAATGAAACTGGCTGCCAAAGAGTACCGCTATGAAGATGCAGCGCATCACCGCGATCTGATGCGCAAATATCAAGGCATGGCTTTGAAATATTTATAAAAAGACCAAGACAAAGACGCCTAAATTTGTCCTGTTTGTCCTGGTCCTATGTCGTGCACCTTCTTGCTTTTAAATCTGTTCTGCCTTTAAACTGCCTCTGAATTACTACAAGAGGTGGTTATGTCCGCAATTTTCGGCGTTGCTTCAGAAGTTTTTACACTGCTCTTCCGCGCCAAAAAGCATGTCATTGATTTTACTTTATTAGATCTGCAAAAAGCCCTTAGCGATCCTCATCAACGCGCACGCTTCAATGCAGAGGGCAAATGTTGGTACCAGGAAGGGCGTATTCAACGGTTGATCAACCTCCTATTGTTCCGAAAAGACGCAGGCAAAATCAATCTGGCAATCGTCTTATGCCAACGGATGGATAAGCTCGAGCGAAATGTGCCGTGCTCGTTTGCGAAAGACAATCACACATTAATCGATCAGCCCTTTTTTAGAGATTGGGTGGACACCGCCAAAGCCGCTGTCAAATCGCTTGAAACGGTTCGCTCCCAAGCAGCTATCCGCGCCAAAATGTTATTAGAGCGACGTATTTCTGCCCTTGAATCGAGAATGATGCACACTCCGAAAGATCATGTTCTTGATCAGAACGCGTTTGATCAAATGAAAACAATCGCGACAGAGTGGAAAGCTAAACAGAAGCAGATGACTCGTCCGGAATATACGCCTGCGCAAAATGCAGAACTGCTTAAACTAAACGAAAATGATCTCAAAGCCCTTACTGTCTTATGCACCGATTATCAAGCGTACGCCAAACTTTTGATTGAGGAATATCGATTACGCAAAGATAAAAAAACCGCTGGTGCCGCTCCCTTGTTGCTGGATCAGTTCTTTTCTTGGACGATTCGCGGCGGACTTTCGGTAGGGATGATTAGCGAATTTGCTGCTCTTCCTGGATGGCTGCATGAGAATAAAGCGTTCACTCGCGCCGACAACCACACCATGCGGCTTGGTTTCACTGACGCCGGGAACGAATCCAAAAAAACGATTTTGCGTTTAAAAGAAGGGCAGCCTTACGATGTGTTGAATAAACACAATTTGGTACGGTTCAGAGGGGACTACTCGGTTACCGTTAAAGAACTATTCGAATATCACTACAATTTCAAAAATATCCGTGAAGGGAACTTCGAGTGGAGACCCGAACATGGCGACCATAACTTCCACAATGTCAAATTCGGATACTGGAATGCCTTGAAAAAAGATTATGAAATCATCGATTTTACAAAAGATGATTGGTTCCAACACGTCAGACCGACTGCATTTGCCACGTACGATCAACTCAAATTGCGCTATCCAAAATTGTTTGAAGCCGCTCCTGGTGTCAAACCGTTTGAAAAAGGCACACCAATCATGGCGGCCCGCGCCACCACCAAACATATTCATCCTGAAGACCGACGCCGCGCCGACCATTCGCACGCGTTCGTAGAATATGCCTGCTACAATGCACAAGATGACCGCTATGAAATTCGTGAATTCGGTTGGTTTGGCGATCCGTTCCCCGAGGATGGACTCGAATTTTTAGCCTTCTTTGCCAACACGGTACGCGCAACGTTCAAGGTGGATTATAATGGTATCTACCTCTATCGGCAGCAAGCATATTACCCCTCACCACTCACTAATGAAATGCCGCAACCCGGACAAGAAGCGACGCCTGAAGGAAGTAACCTGCGGGCCATCCGCGTGTTGGCTCACAAAATTAAGCAGGCGATGGCAGGCAAGATTGCCTTCCAATTACAAACGTTCGGCTGCCCTTACCATGCGCAGGATGTGATGAGCTCCATTTTTGGACCGAGTTACCCTGACCTCTTCACCGTGCCGCGCACAGCAGCTGCGGCGCCAGGTCCTTTAGGCGCCATTCTTCGCGGGATCAAAATCATGCCTAAGTTTACTCACGATCGCTTGATGCGGGCCATCATGATCCTCTTTGCCCCCTGGCGCGGTGGCTATACAGAATTAAACGGCAAGCAGGTATGGATCTCTTGCTGGCGCAGCGATGCATGGGCGAAGGGAAAGATTCACCAGCCGGCAGAACTACATATCAAACTTCAGAGAGGGTTAGCGCTTTATTATCCGCGTTTTTTTCTAACGGTCTAATTCTTAATCTTTAAGATATTCTCCAAGAGGTATTTCTGAGTGGCATACCTCTTGCTTTTCTTTATATTTCAAAAAAACTCAGCATTTTGCAACTTATAACAAAATATTTAATTGACATTACCTCTTAGTTTTAGTGTATAATAAATATTGTGGAGTTTAATAAAACTAAGCAGTACTCGAATTTGTGCTTGTTATCGCATATGACTAATTAATTGCTCATAACTTGTCTACCTTGAGAGGAGGACATCGTTATGTTTAAAACAAAGATTGCAGGGTTCTTCGCAGGAGTGCTGGCTTTAACGGCCTCAGCAGCGTTTGCTTACGGACCCGTTCAACCATCTGGAAGTGACGCTCAGGCTGTGAACTATAATGCGTTCCAGGCTTCGACGATCACGCCATTTATTAACGCCAATACGTTTGGAACGACCTATTCCCCGCCCTTCGAGTCGCCAAGTCCATTGACGTTGTCGCAGACCTCAAGTGTGCGGGTCTATTTCGTTTCGTCCGATGCGGACTTTAATAACTTACTCGGGCTTTCAACCAATGGTGATTTTACTCAAAGCGCCGCTAAGAATATTTTCACCAAAAGCCAAGTTAGCCAAGGCAGCTTTGTTGACATTGGGACATTGGCTGGAGGCACCACTCTAGAATTTTATTTGAATCCGGATAATGGAGCTTATGGCGGCCTTTGGTGGAATACCAAGGCAGAAAACGTCACACCTCCGGCCTATGCTGCCGGATCGGATGAAGTGTTAGACCACGTTAAATTGGCAACCTTCACCAACGACGGCAAAACCTATCTTCTCTTAGCTTGGGAAGACCGCGCTTTGCAAGATCCTATTAATGATTTTGACTTTAACGACTTCTTTGTGGTTGCGGAGATCGTTCCCCAAGTAGGAGTCCCTGAACCTGCCACATACCTAATGCTCGGCTCGTTGCTAGCAGTGGGCATGCTGGCTTATCGCAAAAAAATGGCAACAATCTAATCGTAATGGTTGCCTCGGACAGCCTAGGCTGTCCGAGGCGCTAGGAAAGGGAGAAGACATATGTTTATCAATAAGCGATTAGCAGCAATGGTGGCAGGCATCATGGTTATCGTGGCTTCAGCAGCCTATGCCTATGGACCGATCCAGGCATCAGGGAGCGATACCCAGTCTGTGAATTATAATGTATTCCAGGCTTCCACGATTACGCCGTATATCAATGCCAATACTTCGGGGGGTAAATATCAACCTGTTGCAGCCGTTACCGGTCCGTTGACTTTGGCTCAGGCATCAAGCGTCAGACTATACTTCGTGGCGTCTGATGCTGGATTTAATAACCGGATCGGGTTATCGACCAATGGTGATTATACCTCCAGCGCAGCCAAAGATATCTTCGCCCGCAATAGTGTGAATGCTGGCGATTTTGTAGACTTAGGCACCTTCGCTGCAGGCACCACCCTGGATTTCTATTTGAACGCGAACAACGGGGCCTATGGAGCGCTTTGGTGGAATACAACGCTGCAAAACATTTCTCCGGCTATTTTTGGAGCCGGATCTGATCAAACGCTGGAGCACATAAAAATATCCACGTTTAGCCAGGATGGCAAAACCTATCTGCTATTGGCTTGGGAGGATTTAGCAAAAAATGATCCAAGCCAGGATCTAGACTATAACGACTTTTTTGCCGTAGCAGAAATTATCCCGCAGCTGGGAGTTCCAGAACCTCTAACGTATCTAATCATGGGATCCATGTTAGGAGTTGGGATAGTAATCAAGCGAAGCCGGCGGAGATTGGCTTAGCTTAAAAGTGAACTGACAATAAGATAAGGTAGGACAAATTAGACAGCACTTGCCCTGCTGTCTAAGTCTGCCCTTCCATTTATGAAGGGAGATGAATCTATGTATAGAAAATTTTATGCTTATATTGGAGCTGCTTTGTTGTCTTTGACAGCAACAGCCGCTTTTGCTTATGGACCGATCCAACCCTCTGGCAGCGACGCTCAATCGATTAATTATAACGCATTTCAAGCTTCGACCATCTTGCCGTTTATTAACACCTATATGCCGGTGGCAGGAGGCTTATATAACCCTCCATTTGAATCCCCAAGCCCCGTTACCCTGTCGCAAACCTCGAGTGTGAGGATTTATTACGTAGCCTCGTACGCCGATTTTAACAACCTGCTCGGTTTGTCAACGAATGGCGACTTTACTCAAAGCGCTGCAAAGAATGTCTTTGCCCGCAATGATGTCAGCCAAGGCGATTTCGTGGACATCGGTACGTTAGCAGGCGGCACCACATTGGAATTCTATTTGAATCCTAATAGTGGCTTTTATGCCGGCGGTGGAGGATTATGGTGGAATACTAAAGCTGAGAACGTAACCCCAGCAGATTATACAGCAGGATCGGATACGGTTCTTGACCACGTTAAACTATCGACGTTTACGAGCGGTGGCAACACCTATTACCTATTGGGATGGGAAGACCGAGCGAACCAGGACCCCATCAACGATTTCGACTATAACGACATTTTTGTTGTAGCGGAAATTGTCCCACAGGTGGCTGTACCTGAACCCGCAACCTATTTGATGCTGGGCTCCTTATTAGCCATTTGTTCGTGCATGGCATTTGTACGCCGTCAACAGGCCCTAACGGGATAATGGTAGCTTGTAGAAGTGCCGCTTCCGCGGCACGCTTGCCTAATGTCTATCAACCCATAGCTGCGGCGCAACATAGCGCCTTGCTATGGGCTATTGATAGAAATGTCGCTCCGCGACAAAAACTATAGACTTTAAAATCACAAAAAACTTTGCTTAGCTTGAGAGACGTATGAGCTCTGCACCGCCCTCACTTCTGCAACCACTTCCATTAATTATTGTGAACAAATAATGAAGGCGGCGCATAGCGCACGCACTCCAAGGATCTCGCTAACGCTCGATCAAAAATATTTGTATCTCCCTAAATGAGTTTCTAGGGGCGAAAAATCTCAAGAATCCGTTTTCTTGCTTGTTGGCGGAGCTATATGTTTTCCGGGATTTTTTTTAATGAAATTGGGCATATAGGGTGTGCAGTGAATCTCTAAATCCATTTCTTTATCAGGATGGTAGGGGATTAATTCATAACCCAAAGATTTATACACCGCACAGCGGAGATATTTTGAAATAGCTGCGGTTCCTCTAAACCAAAAATTTGATTCAATGAGTTTAAAACTCATTTCATCGGTTTGAGCATCCAATCCTTCACCCGTATTGGTGACAGCCTTTGTAAATAGCGAACAAATATTCTTTAATAAGGCTCCTCTTTTTTCTGGATCAAGGGCGTGAACGATCATCACTTGAGATTGCTTTCGAAGGGAAGGAACTTTTTCATGTTCCTCTAAACTCAGACAATCTTCTCCCATTTGATCAATGATCGCGTCATCAATGCAATTCGCGTTGGGAGCATACAGCCAAGTCGCATAGGTACTCATCGTTCTCCATACCCCATCTATTTTCAAAACAGAAAATGCGAGGACATAATGGCTTTTCAGGTTATGAGCTGCCGGGTAGGAGACTTTATTTTCCGCATCTAATGAGTATCTCACGAACTGCAGTAACTGATTTGATTTAAAGTTGACGGCGAGCTGGATTAATGCGGGTCCTAAACTTTTAATGGAAATTTTGACATCCCCATCCACCAATAGCGGGGAATCAATGACAAGGTCTTGGATTTTGTTCGCTTTATAGCCCGACACGATTCCCGTGTTGCCGATGTGGATAAATTTTTTTAATTCTTCGAGAGTAAGAACTTTTACGTAAAAGCGGCTGTTCTCATCACCAAAAGCTTTCCATAAATTGTTTCGTGGGTTTGTTCCTCGCGCTTTAATGGCTAGCTTCAGTTTTTCTTGAA
>JAGVLX010000103.1 GCA_020054065.1 Parachlamydiales bacterium
AATTTCTAAATCAGCCTTGTTTGCATAGATCTTGATTTTCTTGTGATGGCTGACAGCTTTGAGGTTAGTCGAGACGATATCCAGAATCGTATCTTGGGAAAGTTCGATTTCTCGGCCCACAATTTTCTTGGCGGCTTTGAGCGCGACCGGAATGATGAGTTTTTCAATTTCTTTACGAACATTTTTGATCTCTTCTTCCAACTTAACGATGAAGCTTGCCCACTGCTTGAATCCCTCTTCAAACCCTTCTTTTTGGGCATTCGCTTTAATCTGTTCGGCTTCTTTGGCAACATCTAATCGGTATTGTTCAGCATCTTTTTGGACTTTTTCGAGCATCTCTTCCGCCGAAGCGGCTGTGGCAAGCTCCTTGGCTTTTAATACTTTGGTCTTGGGAGCCAAATGAACTGTATCTTTATGGATCAGGGTAAATAGTTTCTTGCTCACGTATGTCTATCCGTTTTGCTTCAAATAATTAATGGCGCTTATCACTTCGGCGCTAAGCGAAGCGGTCACACCAGGGATTTCTTCTTTCGCATATTGGTTAACCAAAATCTGTCCGCGCCCGCTATCCAATCGATGGGCAACATGCCACAACAGATGGGGATGGGCCCCCGCCATCGCTTTGCCAAGGCGGATGATTCCCCGGCGGTGCAGCACAGATTCCAGTTTTTGCCGGTTGCCGTTCCAGTGCTCAATTCCTAAGTGCGGGGTCTGCAGGCGGTCGCGCTGATGAAGGATAATTTTTAGATAGCCTTGCTCTTTCTTGGTCAAACATGCGTAAACACGTTTGAGGTGGCGCTTATCAACCACATGCTTTAACTCATGGACCAGATCGTAGAGCCCAAGTAGGTCCAGCACTTCCACCAACTGGTTTTTATCGAGTTCGACAAGTTCATTGAGCGATGAAGCGGGAAGGTATTCCACAGGCAGAATTTCTAAGCCATCAATAAACTGATACACTTTATCTAAAAAATAGAGGCGTGCGGAGGGATTAAGCTCAATTCCAGGCTCCTTCATATTCAGCAGCTTTGCCAAACCTGAACGCTGTCGGGAAGGAATTGCCCCCAAGGCATACTCTTGGATCGGTTTGGGAATTTTTTGCATCGGTTCAACCAGCCATGAATAATGAATTTGGCCAATCTTATCTTCGACGGTGGCCAAACTGGGCAACGGATCGCTGGAGGTGACATTTTGGCTTAAAATCGTTTTCACGTCATCTTGCGGCAAATAGGCCAGAATGGCATCAGGTGAACCTTTATGATATTTGTTCAGCAAGACGCGCAGCATGATCCAGCTTTTTGGATTCATAGACAACCTTACGTAGCTTCCCCTTCATCTTCCGGGGGCTTAGGCGGCGGCGCCTGCTCGGCAGACTCCGCTTTATTCTCTTCTTCTGACTTTTCGGCTGCTTGCTTTTTGGCTTCATGTCCATACGGATGGATATCGAAGAAGCTCTTGATGCCGCCAAACTGACTGATCAGCGGATAAATTTTCCAAATCGCCCATACCAATCCAATGGCGAGCAGAAGGATGGCAATGCTGAAGGAGAAGAAAATCACGCGAAAACGGGTCAGCGATTCTTTAGCGACAACCACCGACCAGATGCTGACATATTCCTTATCTTCCAGGCGCGACATTTGCTGCCGTTGAGGCACATCAGAAAACCGGGCGCGGTCGGGGATCACGGTCACATTATCGAAATCCAGTCCCTGAACGCTGCTGGAGACCAAACGGCGGATTTTGTTGATTAATTGCGAGTTGGGGTCATCCAGCACACCTGTGTGCTTGACATACACCGATGCGGTCGGTCGCTCTTTGACGGCGGTGGGGTTTAACGGATCCTCTTCTGGGAAGGAGAGGGACACGTCGGCGTCGACCACACCATCAATCTTACGGATGGTGTTGGCGATCTCTTCCGCTTTACCCGACTGGTATTTGATCTTTTCTTCGGTCTCGGAAGGGACCAGTCCTCCTTTTGAGAAGATATTCAGAAGACTGCTTCCTGTTTTACGCGGCAGGCCATTCGCTCTTAGCAGCTGCATGGCGTCGGTGGCATTTTCCTCGGCGACGCTGATGTCCCACTTGACCACCTTGGTTCCGCCGCCACCGCCAGCTTCGGCGCTTTGAACTTTTTGGGCTTCAATGCCATTGCCGGAGAGGAAAACCACAATTTCGTTGGCCTCCCCTTCATCCAGATGATGCACAATCGTTTTTTTGCTGGCACAGCTGGTTAAACAACAGGTCATAAACAACAAAAGGATCAGATGCGTAAAAGAAAAATGGATTCGATAACCTTGGATCGTCATGGCAACACTCACAAGTTCAGTTTTTTCTTATAAACCTGAATCCTAGCACAATACCCATTTTTTAAATAATTATTATTGTGCGGCATTCGGTTAATAAAGTTATGCTGTTAACCCTTGATCTTTTTCCAGCCTTACGTTAAAGTCTTACTGTTTTCGTCATTACTTTGGTGGGTAGACAGCAGAAAGCAAGTTGTCAAAAAAGTAAGGCGAAGTTCAAAATGGAGCCACAAATGTTTTCCCGTAAGTTCTTTACATTATTATTTTTCAATTTTTTAATAGCTATTACGTCGCTTGACGCCCGTACGATCCGATGCAGCCGCGAGCCTTGGCATGAAGCAAACCGTCAAAGAGATTTCGAAGCGGTCCAAGAGTTTGTGAACTCAAAACGCACAATCACCCTGGATGAAAAAGAGAAAGAGTTCAAAATTTCGGGAGACATTCGTACAGAATTTTACTATCGCGCCGAAAAAATCAACGGGCAGGCAGTCCGCGGACTTTTCCATCCTTTTGCCGTTGATAGCCGCTGCATTCCGATTCCGCACGATGAGATCCAGATCATCCTCAACACCCAGTTCGACTATAAATGCGGTCGCTCCTGGGGCCAGGCATTGATCAAATATGATGAATCGGCAGGGATTCAAGTGGCAAAAAACTCTTGCCGTGGCAGAGGCTCCGACCCAAATATATTTGGTAGCGGGATTTGCGATGATGTTTGTGTCAAGAGAGCCTTCTGGGGCTATCGCGTGGTGGACTGCAAGAAAGATACGCTGGACTTAGAGGTCGGCCGCCGCCAAATGTACAAAGTGTTTGACTCTCGGATCGAATTTAATGCCCGCATGGATGGTGTAGTCCTAAAATACAACCACGTCTTTAAGCCAGACTGGGCAGTTTATTGGACCGGAGGCGGATTTCTCATCGACGAACGGATTGATGATTTTGGCTGGGCGACTGAAGTAGGAGCTCTAGATTTTTTTGAAACCGGTTACGATTTCAAGTACTCTTACATTGACTGGGGCAAGCCATTTAACCGTTGTGGCACCTCTGACCCGTTCGGAGCGAAATTTAAAGTGTCGCAAGTAAGCTTTGCCTATAACCACAAGCCTAAGATTGGCGGTAAAAAATTCCGAGTGTATGGGGCATTCCTAATCAATACCGCAGCCACCCATGCCACCTATAACACCTTCCCAATCATCGTGCCAGTCGACTGTGTACCCACTGTGCTGGTGCCAGCCCAGAGTTATACGTTTACGCACAAACAAAACATGGGCGGCTATTTAGGATTTATCATCGGCGAAGTAAAGAAAAAAGGGGATTGGTCTTTTGATGTGAACTATCAAGTGGTCCAAGCGCAAGCAATTCCTGACATGGATGTTCATGGGATCGGCCGCGGCAACGCTGTGAAAGGTACGACCACTGCTAACCTAATGGGCAAATCCAACTTTAAAGGGTGGCACTTTGAGGGCCTTTATGCCGTGACAGACCACTTCCAGTTAGACGGAACCTTTGAAATTTCCCATGCGCAAAACGCTGATGCGGGAGCACGGGTGAAATTTTATAAGGCCGAATTAGACGTCATCCTGCAGTTTTAACAATAACAAGCCAGGACACACATGACCATGAAAGAAGCCGTGGAGGCAATTGCATCTACGGCCTTTTATTTTAATAAAATTTAACAAGATAGGCAGGATCGTTGCGCGACCAGGATAGGCAGGATATAGAAAACAAGAGATGAAAAAGATCTAAAAGAAATTCTATTTCTTTTTTATTCTGCACTTTTAATGATTATCCTGGTTATCTTTGTTATTATTTATCCTGCCTATCCTGGTCGCGCAGCGATCCTGTCTATCCTGTTTTTGTCTCTTATTAAAAAGAAGCCCCAATTGTCACCGACGCAGGAATGCGAA